>DATKWL010000161.1:0-6557 GCA_035529555.1 Dehalococcoidia bacterium
AAGGGCGTGTGCGGCATTAAAGCCGACGGCATGGCGATGCGCATGATGCTGCTGCGGAATGTTTTAGGTGCCTCCACCTACCATTATCATACGGAGCAGACCATCAAAACGCTGCGAGCCACGGCGGAGAAAAAGACGCCGTTTGAGATTAAAGAGCCTAAGAAGCTGAAGGACTTCGCCAAACGATTAGGCGTAAATACAACGGGGTCAGTGGACAAAATAGCCGTTAAGCTGTGCGACTTTGTCGAAGCCGATTTTCATAAAAAACTCAATGAACCCAGCGTAATAGTCGAGGCGCTTGCCCCTAAAGAGCGCAAAGAACAGTGGAGGAAGCTGGACATTTTCCCGGGCGGAATATACGGCGAGATGATGTTCGCTACTAGCTCGTGCCTCACCAACGTCGATGGCTACTACCAGAGCCTCGCTTTAAAGGCTATGCGACTTGGCGTGGCTATGGCGTATCAGAGCCAGATTGTCAATGAGTATTGTCAGGACGTACTTTACGGCATACCCAGGCCGCACAAAATGCGTGTTGACCTTGGTGTCTTAGACCCCGACTATGTGAATGTGCTGCCCAACGGGCATGAGCCTTTCCTGGGTTTCGCCATGGTGCAACTGGCTCGCAAGCCCGAGTGGCAGAATAAGGCTAAAGCCGTGGGTGCAAAGGGATTGCGGGTCATCGCCAACATCGAGACAGGTCAGGAGATGATTCAGAGATGGGAGATGGACAGTACATTTTATGGATTCACAGGGAACTGGATTGCGCAGGAGGCTGTGCTCGCCAGCGGCTGCGTTGACCTGTTTGCCTGCGATATGAACTGTTCCATGCCTATCGACCCATTATACGCCCAGAGATACAAGTTCAAGCTGATACCGGTGAGCGAGCTGGTCTCCTTTGAGGGTATAACCGACCGCATAAATTACGTACCTGAGAAGGCTGAAGAACAGGCTGCGAGGCTGTTGCAGATGGCGATAGATAACTTCAAACAAAGGAGAGCGTCTATCGAACCGATTACCGGCTTGCCCATGAGGGAGGCTGTGGTCGGCTTCTCCACGGAGAGCATTCTCGAAGCCCTCGGCGGCAGCCTTAATCCCCTTCTGGATGCTATTAAAGACGGCACTATACGCGGTGTGGCGGGTCTGGTGTCGTGCACTACTTTGAGGGACACAGGGCAGGACGTGCACAGCGTGCGTGTAGCCAAAGGGCTTATCGGGCGGGATGTCCTTGTGCTATCTATGGGTTGCGGCAACGGAGCGATGCAGGTGGCAGGGCTGTGCAGCCCCGAGGCTAAGGAATTCGCGGGGCCAGGGCTCAAAAAGCTGTGCGAGAAGCTGAACATACCGCCTGTGCTCAGCTACGGCACCTGCACCGATACAGGGCGTCTGGCTGACCTGCTGGCGGCGGTTTCAGTAGCCTTGGGTGGGGTGCCTATCCCCGACCTGCCTGTTGCGGCGGTAGCACCGGAGTATATGGAGCAGAAGGCAACTATCGATGCCGTATTTGCGCTGGCTCTGGGGCTTTACACCTATGTCAACCCCGTGCCTACCGTTACCGGAGCGCCGAATCTGGTCAAGCTGCTGACCGAAGACCTCAAGCAGGTAACGGGCGGCCTATTGAATGTGGAAACAGACCCGGTTAAGGCAGTAGATGGCATATTGGCGCATATCGAAGGGAATAGGAATAAATTGGGGATTTAGGCGAGCAGATAGCTATGAGCTTTCAGCAATCAATCTTTAATGGCTTGTGCCACACAATGCCCAAGGCAATTACTGAAAATTGGTACATCAAACACTCCCAAAAGCCTTGTTTTGGAGCAGCGTGGGAGCTAACGAGATTAATTGTGTATACCTTTCCGAGAGAATCAATAGCATAATTACCTGGAGATAGACGCCCTGCTTTTAGAGAGTTCAAGATAGCCAAGGTTATAATGACCGAAGGGATGCTGGATAAATCTGTTATATCTGTTATCAGAATAGCTGAGTTGAAAGGAGAGAAGATAATGCAGCTACAACATGTCAGTGGACGCAATGCAGGGCATATAATTCTATATGCTTTGAGCACATGTCCGTGGTGCAAAAAGACAAAGAAACTTCTCGCTGATTTGGGTGTTGATTACTATTATGTAGATGTTGACCTTCTCGACGAGAATGAAAGAGAAGAAGTTGTCGAAACTATCAAGCAGTGGAATCCTGCACGCTCTTATCCTACACTTGTAATCAATAGTAAAATTCCTATTGTGGGATTTAAAGAAAATGAAATACGAAAGGCTGTGCAGACATGAGCAATGAAACGGTAATAACTCCGAACGAGGTCGACAGACTATACGAACGACTCAAAATGGAGTCCGAAGCCGCTGGATATAATCTCAATCCTGATACTGATTTCACAAAAGAGCTAGTAAAAGGTTTGCTTACCAACGAAAAAAGATATGGCTACCAGGCGTGCCCCTGCAGGCTATCCTCAGGAAAGAAGGACGAGGACCTCGACATCATCTGCCCGTGTGATTACAGAGACTCGGATCTTACCGACTTCGATACATGTTACTGAGGTCTGTACGTCTCTAAAGCCGTCGTGAACGGTGAGAAGGCAATAGAGGCTATACCAGAGCGGCGTCCGCCAGCCGAGGAAAGGAATAAAGCTAAGTCGGGATTTGTACATAGTGATTTAGGAGCGCTTCCACTGCCGGTTTGGAGATGCAGAGTTTGCGGCTATCTGTGCGCTAGAGACGGGCCTCCTGAGGTATGTCCAATATGCAAAGCTAAGAAAGAGCGCTTTGAGCGTTTTATCTGATCTTAAAACAGGTATAAATCGGCCTGCAGTAATCACAAACGCTACGAGAAATCCTTGTCGCAATTGGACAAAATACTTTGGGGAAAATCCGTGGACGGGGTTTTTGTCCTACCGTACATCAGGCTAACCCCGTCCACTTTCACTATTTCAAGTCCAAAGTTACTTTTTAATTGCCTTCTTGACCGTAGCCATCATCTCAGGCGATATGTCTTTCATATTGTGTACTTTGGCAGCATGTTCCTTTATCTTCTTCAAGAGTTCTTCTTCCGTCTTTGACGTTGCCTTCCAGTCATCGGTCATACCTACGTCCTTGCAGGCAAACGATGGCATGTCTTCACCTCCTTTCCTCCACCATTTTGAACGGGCTCGTCTACAAATTTATTGCCCGTTATGCGGCTTATAATAGTCTGTTGAAGATGAAGAAGTCATAAAATAAGGGAATAAAATATTGAAAAATTGTTACATTATAGAACTTGGCTGTTCTGATAACTGCAGTAAGATTCTGAAGAGGTGACCTGTCTGAGTTATTATTCTTTCCAGGTTACGATATATTCAATATTCCCATTGACGAGGTCAGGCTTTTCCACTTCCCATGTTCCCCTGAGACCTTCTTCTCTAGCAGCAAGCTCGAAATGGCACATCGCAATCCCCATATCTACAAGCTGAAGGTCTATCCCCCCGTTGAGCTTATCGTATCCCCAAGTTCGCTTCAGATAGAAGTGAAAAGCACGCTTTGGTTTATCATAAATAATTCGCCAGGGCTGGTTATTTGATGCGGAAGGCCCAAGCCTTAAACATTCCAGAGGTACAGCGTATACACCAGCTGTGTCTTTTGACAAAGACTTGTTAATGTCCCCATCAAAAAACAGCTCCTCCCAGGGCTTTCTCTGGTCGGAATTTGCAAAGCGTCTGACTGCTATCTCTCTGATTGTCTTCTTATTATGTGCGTATCCAATGGGACTGATTGCCGCCACAACTTCATCGTCTGAGGCATTTATCTTCTTTGCGAAATTCGCTCGTTTGAATGTACCACCCAACCAACAGGTTCCCAAATTCAGATTGGTTGCTCCAAGTATCACTTTTTCAAAGCAATATCCCAGGTCTACCATTGCTCCGACGCCGTTTTTTACAACACTTACGATAAAGACTCTCGCGCCACTGATAAACCCGTAGGTTCCAAACTTCTTTATCTCGTCCTTTTCCATGTCCGATAAATCAATCAAATCAAATCTGACCCTATTGCCGAACGGTCCTTCATTCGTTGAGTGCAGCAGATTGACTATCTGTTGCTTCTTTTCCTGCTCCAGCGGGCGACCTGCATAAGACCGTACAGAGACTCGCTTCTGGATTGCTTCTATCATCGATGTCATAGTTTCCCCTTCTCCTCTGCAATTATGCCTTTAATGAGCATTGTGACTGGTAACTACAGCTTTGTCAGCGACCTTAGTCACATAAGCGTGACCGTCTTTGCAGCAATGGCTCGAAAACATGTCTTCTGGTGCGATTTAACGTGCTAAAAACACTCTCTTTTATATGGCGGGTGAGTCTACTCCCATCATCGCCCTGTAATGCTTCACATTGAAGATTATAAATACTGTCGCTGATTTAGTTAAGCGACTTCGCGAACTAAGAGACGATAAAGCCCCCACTCTGGAGTGCAAGTCTGGGGGCTGTTTTGGGGCATCGGTGGAGAGAGAAACCCTTCTGCAGCAGGCACTTCCTGCCCCATACCTGCAACTTCAAGGTCAACGCTTAATAAGGCTTGTGAAGTCGTCGGCCCTCCCCTTTTCCGTCGCTATCTTTAGAGCCATCTCGACTACTGTTCGCGGTGTTTCCAGCACATTCTGGCGCGGAATCATGTGAACAGCCTCTATATCACAAGCGGTAACGCAGAGACCGCAGCCGATGCATCTCTCAGGGTCAACCACTGCCACTGAATCTCTGACCTTTATGGCCACCATCGGGCAACGATCTTCCTCGCATATCCCGCAGCCTGTACAGAGGTCTGCGTCAACCTGCGACTGCCACCTACTTACAGCAAATGCATTCGGGTTCTTGAGCTGGGTGAGCCCGCGTAGAATGGTACAACAGCAGGGGCAGCAGTTGCAGATAAGGTTCAAACGGTCTTGGCTGTTGTTTGTAGTGTGCACTAGGCCAGCTTCCTCAGCGCGGCGCACCACATCCAGCGCTTCTTTCCGCGTGATTTCCTTGGCAAAGCCTCTTTCAATCAAGTAGCGACCAGTCTTATCAAAAACCAGGCACACATCCCTTGGCTTATCGCAAGCTCCGATGCTCACCCGGCAGGCGCAACGGGCGAGTGCATAGGTGTCATTCCGCTCCAGCATTTTTGAGATAACCTCGAATGGAAGCACCTCAATCCGGGCGTCAATGGCCCTCTCAACCGGGATTACCCTGGTAAGGGGGGTAGGGCTCGCGGCGAACGAATTCCCCAGACCCTCACGGTGATACTCCTCCCACAACTTTGCCAGTGCCTCGTGCATAGGCTCACCGCCGCCCTTCATAAATGGGAACTCAAAGAGTCCGGGAATCGTAGGAAGAAGCGAGTATTCCATGATACCGTTTTTTCCCCGGCTGAACACTATACCTTTGTTAGCCATTGACTCGCATAGCAACCCGGCTTCTTCCACAGATACACCAGCTTTTGCTGCGATCTCATTGATCGGCGTAGGAATGAATATCATTGCCAGGGCAACCCTGACCTCTCCCGGCGTGAACAGAATCCTCAGGATTTGGTCGAATTTCTTCGAGGGCGGGGCGCCGGCGAGATGCTTATCCAGTATTCTGCGCAATTGTTCATACTGATCCATAGTTGTATCCTCAAGAAATGATTGACCTGCTAGCAGCATTGACGGTTACCACACGGTCAACCCTGTTCAGGCAAACACGCAACAAAATCAATTATATGCCATTGACCTCAAGGAAACAAAATAAAGCCATAATGTAGATCTTTATCAGGGTTGCTAGGCTTGTTAAAAGCTTGCTCTTAAAACACCTTCTGGTGTAATATGCCATCGTCATAATATTCGACTAAGATCAATTTGTAATCAGGAGGCTTGGGCGATGCCTAAAAGTGTGATTGTCTATTTCTCCCAGGGCGGTACCACCGCTTATGTGGCAGAAGCTATCGCCTCAGGCCTCTAAAATATTCTGAAGAATGTCCGCCTGGCTCATCCTGGCGAGCGAAGGTGCATGCCAAGACACTGTGTTGGTTGTGTGGAAGTAATACAGCTATCCCATTTAGCTTCAAAATACTGGACATTATATTGAAAAGCGGTAAGTAGCGGGGTTAGCGGACTTTTTAAGCACTGTATTTTGTTGCTTAGCTTCCCAGCGGCAGATCCCGAAAGCGAATCTCAACCGTCTTATACCTCGATATTCTGATCCCCTCGATGATCTCCATCAGCCATGCTGTCTTCCGGATTGTGATCAGGAAATATAGGATCGGAGAGAGAGGATTTAAACCTCAGATCAGGGGGCAGCCAGGAGTTTCCGTTTCTCTAGATCCTCTGCCACTTCGGCGAGCCCCAGTTCCTCGAGCTTTGTCCTCGTTTGCAGACCGGTGACAACATCCCATCCCCTAAGAGGATAATACTCATCCTTCATTCCTTCGAATCTCTCCCGCTCGACTACCGCTCCCTTTCGTGAGATTACCTCACCATCCTTCCCCGGTGCCAGGCATTCGGGGTTCAGGGTGCCGAACTTGAGCGGTTTTGTGTAGAAAGGCTCGGGGAGCACGTCATCTTCC
>DATKWL010000162.1:0-5666 GCA_035529555.1 Dehalococcoidia bacterium
GTCTTTCTCCACAAGTATTTTGCTCACCTGCGACTTGTATCTAATCTCGCCGCCCAGATTGAGATACCTTTTTTCAATGGCACGGGACAGTTTCATGGAGCCTCCGAGAACATACCCCGCCCTCTTCTGATGCATCAGGGCAATGGTCATGAGTATGAATACAGATGAAAACTCGGGCATCCATACCTCTTCCCAGGCAGCGCAGAGCAGAGGGTTCTTGAAACGCCGGGCAAAGTCCGCCATGGTCATGCGTCCCCACTTCCTCATAGAGCCGAGTTGGGGGAATATTCTTGCCAGCAGCTTCAATCCTTCTATGGGACTGTACAGCTCCGGCGCTTTACCTACAGGCATATCCATACGAGTAAAGCGACGCATAGCCTTGCAGCATTCCCCGATGAACCTTGCGTCCTCCGGGGCTATCTCCTTCATGTGGGCTTCCAGTCGGTCGATATCGGTGTACAGGGTGAACGCTTTGCCGTTGGCATCCTCAAAGCGATAGAATTGCTCCATATTGATTATTTCCTGTCCCTGCAAAGCACCGAGCTCCTGCCAAAGGGTGTACAGACCGATCCCCGGCGCCGAGCCGACCAGCCAGTGCAGGCAGCCATCTATGGTGTAACCCTTGCGCTGCCAGGCAGTGCACAGCCCGCCCGGTTTATCGTGCATCTCGTATATCTTCGTGCTGTAGCCATTCATCTGGCCGTAACAGCCAGCACTCAGCCCCGCCAGACCCGCCCCGATTATGATTACCGATTTACCCATTGCCGCCTCCCTCTGCCCTCGTATCTTTCTTGCTATCTATGCCAGCCAGACCTCTCCCTGCGCGTTCGCGCTCAGGAGAGCCGCAAAGTCGTATCCTTTTCGCTTTATCTCTTCTGCTCCACCCTGGTTACGGTCCAGAACCACCACTACCTTGACCACCTTGCAGCCCTCCGCCTCGGCAGTCTCTATGGCTCGCAACAGCGAGCCCCCAGTGGTTATGACATCGTCCACAATGGCTACCTTAGCCCCCTTCTTAAGATGCCCCTCAATGAGCCTCTGAGTGCCATGCCTCTTGGGTTCCTTTCTCACGATGAACGCCGGTAGGGGCTTGCCCTCCATCTGTCCGACCACAGCAACTGCGGTAACGATGGGGTCAGCCCCCAGCGTCATGCCCCCGACAGCCTCGGCGCCAGCTTTGGTTATGATATCGAGAATCTTCTTCCCTATGAGGTATGCGCCCTCGGGCCAGAGCGTGACCATCCTGCCATCGAAATAGCATGAGCTTTTAAGCCCCGAGGTCAGAGTAAAATCGCCCTTAAGGACTGCTTTCTCCTTAAACACCTCCAGCAATCTCTTATCGTCAGCCTTGGTCATTTCCGCCCCCTTTGAATTTTTCACTTTGCATTTTGAATTTTGAATTTGGTGCTTGGAATTTGGGTTTCGCCTCATCTGTACAGTTTGTGCTTCTCTATGTACTTTTGCACTGCCTCAGGTACAAGGTATCTGATGGATTGCCCTTGCGCAACCCGTCTCCTTATCTCTTTCGAGCTTATATCTATCTGAGGCACGTCGAGCAACATGATTCGCTTTGCGGCTCCAGGGACGGATACATCCAGCACGCTCAAGTCGGCCTTCGCATATCCGGGTCTGCCTATCCCCACTACCTGACAGATCTCCAGCAGCCTTGCCGGCTCTTTCCACTGCGGAAGCTCCGCCAGGGCATCAGGGCCCGCTATAAAGTAGATCTCTACGGCTGGACCTAGCTTGTTTTTCAGTTCAAGAATCGTATCTATACTATAAGACGGGCCGGGGCGGTCAAGCTCCATTGTGGACACCTTGAAGAAGGGATTTCCCTTAATAGCCAATCTCACCATTGCCAGCCTGTGCTCTCCGTCGGTTATCGTTTTTTCCTCCTTAAGCTTGAGCCAGGGTTTGCCTGCGGGAACAAAGAGCACTTCAGAAAGCCCCAGCTTCTCCCTCACGTCTTCGGCAACAATGAGATGCCCCGTATGTATGGGGTCGAAGGTGCCGCCCAGAACGCCTATTTTATTCCCGGCCATGCTTATCTCCTTGTCTCTTACGGCGCTCAGGGACTTGCCTGGCGCCCTTTCTGGGAGCAAGAGGCTGCGGACGAAACACTTTGTATTCCGCCTCGGGTTCTTTCTTTTTCTCAACGAAGCTGCCAGCCCGGGAGAGCAACTCTAGCGTTTTTTTCATCAGATCCTCCACCCCTTCCCCGGTAGCTGCCGAGATAAAGTAAACCCGAACGCCGAGCGCCTTGAACTCCTGTTCCAGTTGAGGCAAAAGGCTCCGCACCTCGGGCAAATCGATTTTGTTTACTGCTATCATGCGCGGCCTGTCCTTCAGCAAGGGCTGGTATAACTCCAGCTCCGCTTCAACCCCCTTGAGGTCTGCAACAGGCTTCGCCGAGGTGCCGTCGATAAGGTGAATAAGCACCTTCGTGCGTTCGATATGACGCAGGAAGTCAAGCCCCAGCCCCCGACCCTCATGCGCCCCCTCGATGATACCCGGGATATCCGCCATCACGAAGCTCTGATACCCTCTATCTACAACTCCGAGTATAGGCTCCGTTGTGGTGAAGGGATAGTCCGCAATCTTCGGCCTGGCCTTGCTTACAGCACTTAACAGCGTGGATTTTCCCGCATTAGGATAGCCTACTATTCCGACATCTGCAATCAGCTTGAGGTCGAGGAGCAAATGGACTTCTTCTCCCGGAGTTCCCTGCTCTGCTGTGCGCGGTGCCTGATTAGTTGAGGTGGCGAAATGAGCATTGCCAAACCCCCCCTTGCCCCCCTGTACCGCCAGCACACGTTGCCCCTCTGTCACGACATCCGCAAGCGATACCTCTTTCTTATCCTGTTCCTTGCTCCATACCTGAGTGCCCAGCGGGACCTCTATCAGCAAATCCTTCCCGCTTTTTCCTGCCTTTTTCTTACCCTGCCCATTTGCGCCGTTTTCCGCTCTCCAGCGTCTCTTGTATTTGAAGTTCAGCAGCGTATTCAAACTACTCTTCCCCATAAAATAAACGCTGCCCCCATGTCCACCGTTCCCGCCATCCGGCCCTCCCCGAGGCACGAACTTCTCCCTGCGGAAACTGACTACACCATTTCCACCATCGCCCGCCTTAACATAAATTTCAACTCTGTCTATCACTTATCCGTCCTTACTTTATTAGTATTATATGCTTCTTGTTTATTATAATCAGTGTGAAAAGAGAAGTGTAATAATAATATATATACCCGTGGAAAGTGGGGAAAGTGTATTTGAGTGAACAGGGGAGTATATTGAGGAGAAAGGGTGGTTAAAAAAGGACTGCAGAAGAAAACGTATTCACGCAGAAAAAGTTGCATAAAAATCTGCCCAGAAAAGGAGACATAATAGCGAATGAGTTTTCCACAAAACAGATAGGTTCTCCACAGAAAAGACGCAGTTATCCACACTTTTATGTTATGTGGGGGCTTGCCCAGCTTCAACTGGCTTTAGAGTAGAGTTTCTCTTTAATCTCCAGCAAATCGCGTCTCAGCCCGTGGTCGGCGTTGACCTCATCGGCGATTTTCTGATACCCGTAGAGTATAGTGCTGTGGTCTCTGTTTCCCAGCTCTCTGCCGATTTGGGTCCAGGAGCATTGCAGTTCTTCTCTGAGAAGATACATAGCCATCTGACGCGCCAGAGAGGTGGGCTTGTCCCGCCTCTTTCCGGTTAGAGTATCTGCAGGAATAGCGAAGAAGCTGGCCACCACATTCTTGATGGCTTCCGGTGTCAGTGCGCGCTTGTGTGCATCACTGGTTATTTCAGCCAGAGCCTGACTGGCGAGTTCGGCCGTCAGAGGCGATTTGGTAAGTCTGGCGTAAGCCATGACCCGATTGAGCGCCCCTTCAAGTTCACGGACGTTCTTCTGGATACGGCGCGCAATAAAATCCAGCACTTCTGTAGGTGCCGCAGTCTTCTGTTCCTCAGCTTTGGTCTGCAGGATTGCCACCCGCGTTTCAAGGTCGGGCGGCTGCATATCGACGATAAGTCCCCACTCGAAGCGGGAGCGCAGTCTGTCTTCGAGGAGAGTAAGGGACTTGGGGGGGCGGTCGCAACTGATGACAATCTGGCTGTTGGCAGTATGGAGGTCATTGAAGGTGTGGAACAGACCCTCCTGTGTTTGCTCCTTGCCTGCGATGAACTGTATGTCATCTATCAGCAGGACATCTGCGCTGCGATACTTGTTCCTGAAATCATCGTTGCGCCTCTCCCTGATGGCGGTTATGAATTCGTTGGTAAACTGTTCGGCGGTGACATACATAACGCGGGGGCAGGAGCGCAACGCAACCCAGCCGATGGCGTGTAAAAGATGGGTCTTCCCCAGACCCGAACCACTATAAATAAATAAAGGATTATAGCTATTACCGGGATTCTCAGCTACGCCCATTGCAGCGGCATGGGCCAGGCGGTTGCAACTGCCCACAATGAAGGTGGTAAAAGTGTACCTTCGATTCAGCTTCGGAGCGCCGGTGCGCTGTTTATAGTTGGTAGATGCAGGCGTAGAGGGAACCCGGGGTGCCAACTCCTCATCGCCGTTTCCCAGATGTACCTGAAACTGAACCTTTAAAGGCTTTCCGGCAATTCCAGTCAGGGTTTTCTCAATAAGAGGATTTAATCGCTTTTCCAGAGCCTCGGTGACGAAGCTGCTGGGCACTCCAACTGTGAAACAGCCGTCGTTAAGAGACAACCCTACCGTATTTTTTAACCATGTCTGGTAATTTGCTGGACTTACTTTTACCTGTAATTCTTCGAGAGCCGCCTTCCATATGTCTGCGGCAATTCTCGTTTTCATAGCATACCTCACCTACACAAAGGCTTGACACAGCAACCTCCGCACCGTTTTCACGGCGTGTTAGCGCACAAAAGGAATAATGCACCGCGCTCTTATGCGAACAAGCATAAAAATAAGAACGCCTAGCCCCTCAATTTAGCCTGTGCTTTGAAGACAATATTCTTTTGACGATGTGCTAAGGCTAAAGGACGCACATCTCGGGGGGATAGTGAAGTTGGGGAAGCTTGTGGAGAAAAAATATAAGGAAAATTGCGTGTATAACGATAGCACGCGTGGACACACAGGTCAAGACTTTTTTATTACATTTTCAATAGTGAATTATTTCACTAATTTGGAAGGTGCAGAAATTCAGGAATGTAAATCAGGGTATGGGAATGAGGCTAGGAACCACGGGCAGGCGGACTGACTAATTCTACGGATTCCAGAATTATCTCGCCATTCTGGCAGTCGACTTTGACTGTATCGCCAGAGTGGAACCTGCCGGTGAGCAAGGCTTCGGAAAGCGGGTCTTCCACCATTCGCTCTATAATGCGTCTCAACGGGCGTGCGCCGAAGGCAGGGTCATATCCCCTCTCGCCAAGGAAGTCCTTGGCTGCATCGGTTATCTCAAGCTTTATTTCCTTCTCTTTAAGCTGTGTCTGTACCTGGGCGAGCATCAACTCCACGATCTTGCGTATATGCTCTTTATCCAGGGCATGGAATACTACCACCCCATCGATGCGGTTGAGGAACTCAGGGCGGAAGGTCTTCTTCATCTCATCGAGCACCTTGTCCTTCATCTTTTCGTAGGACAGTTGTGCTGCCTTGGTCTCATCAATGCGAGAAACGAAGCCGATCCCCC
>DATKWL010000163.1:0-3716 GCA_035529555.1 Dehalococcoidia bacterium
ACTTGGCCAATGTCGCGCGATATGTCCTTGGATTACGAGAGAAGCAGTTCGCAAATTAGCTGCGGAATGGTACATAAATGAAAGGGGATATTTTGAAATAGCCCGAGAAAAGGTATACCGACATATACAATCAGAGTACAATTTTATTCAGTTTAACTACGTTGGTGAATATGTTGTGAAGCCTCTAGAAGTCTATAAGATAGATGTAGACCCCGAGGGATGTTTCATATATCAAGGAAGGAAAGAGGGAGAAAAAGGAGTTGATGTAGGGATTACTGTGGACATGATAGCCAAGATGCCGAACTACGATGTAGCGATACTGGTTAGTGGCGATGCAGATTTCATTCCTGTTGCGTGCCACCTAAAAGACAATCTGAAATATGTGTATCAATTCTCGATTGCACAAGGCATACCTCCTAATGTTACCTATCTATCACCTTTCCTAAAAGACTTAGTCGATATTTACCAACATTGCGATGAGTTGGAGTTATTAGGGGACTGTCTTAACCGTTATTCTGTGCCATCGGATATTCTGCGAGCCATTGACAAAAGACTAGCAGGCCTTAGGTCTTTAACATCTACAAAGCCTATACCTACATCGTAGAAATTCTACAGCTTTTTAGCGTATATCCACTAATTTCACGATTTCTTCTATGCTCCAAACATGGTCAGTCAATCCTGCTGCCATTGCAGGGGTTCTAGGATAGGGATTAGACAATGACTTGTGAGAGCGAGCAAAGGGGCAACTATTCCCTATCCTTCACAAAAGAAGTGTCGCTAGGGGGAATCATTTCTGCCCCCCGCTAATAAACGCCCGATGATTATTCCTTACGTTCTTGGCGTTTCCTTCTTTTTGCCCAGCCCTCGTGAGGCCAGCAGACCCACAAAGCTCAAACCCGATGATACAAACATTAGCGTCGAGAATCCCCACACCTGTGATACAGCTCCTCCTATGAAAGGTCCGATGCCACCGGATAGGGACATCGAGGAGTAGAGCATCCCCACTGCCGTTCCGCGCTCCACATTTCTCGCCAGCAGGTAGTTCAAAGCCCCGATGAACATACCGGACCAGGCAAGTGCCAGTAGTACCTGCACCGGGATTAGCTGTAGGTAATTGTTGGCTATGCCGTATATCGCAAACACCAGAATCGAGACTAAAAGGCCCATGGTAAATATGCGGACCGGGTTGAATCGCTGAATCAGCCGCATAAATATGAACTGGCCGCCCATATTAATCCCGTTGATAATGGCAATCATCAGCTTGTCAGCACCTATACCGGCCAGGTACAGAGGGAAAATAGCCCAGATAGCGGTGGCTCCCATGTGCCTCAGCAGGAAGGGCAGATATATCTTGCGGTTCGTCCATATGACGCCCACGGGGATGACAGCGACTTTGATGCGTGTTACGACCTCCTCGCGGAGCGTCAGCGATATCAGAAAGGCGATTGCCGAACCTACACTGCTGGCAATAAATAGCGCCTCATAGTTTCTGGCCGCTGCCGCCATCACCGCGCCGAAAAGCCACCCCAGCGACCCGTACGAGGCAAAGCTGCCTACACGCCCGCCCGCTTCATAAACATAGGCTACCATAGAAGCGGAAGCCACACCCAGGCAAAAGCCAATAGCCCCCCGAATTGCCAGCAATATCATGGGGCTGGGTGCAAATATCTGGAAAACATAAGCCACTGCCGACAGGGCAAGACCCCACCTGATGAATCCCATTCTGCCGTGCATATCCGAACGCCTGCCGAATATGAAGGAGGATACAAAATAGGCCATGCCGTACGCAGCCGCAATCAGTCCTACATCTAATCTCGACGCTCCCAGATCCTGAGCATAGAGTGGCAGGAAAATGAGCGAGGCTTCAATCGAGAAGTTATACAAAAGGCTCACCATCGCGAGTCGCAGCGGGAACGAGAAGAATTTTGAATTATTGAAGTATTGCATCCGTAATTATCTTCTTAATTTCAGAGCACCGAAAGCCTGTGGCACTCCAGGTAAAAAATAAGGTTATTCGACCAACAATATATCACACTTTGTAACGTTTGTTGAATAACCGTGGGGCGGGTTTGAAACCCGCCCCTGCCAGCCTTCAATTAAACGAACAGCTTCGAAAGTTGTATCTATGCCCGTTTATTGCTACAATCTTCTAATTAAAAAGCACCTTTTAATGTTATGTAAACAGGAAAGGAATATAGATGGTCGATATCGAGGAGATGCGTAAGCGGTTCGATGACTCGCCTCACGCACACAGCATGGGGATGAAACTTGTTGAACTATCAAAGGGATACGCCAAAGTAAAGCTGGAACTGAAAAAGGAATTCCTGAACTGGGAGAACCTGATACATGGCGGTGTTATTGCCTCACTGCTCGACCAGGCATTCGGCTGCTCCCTGAACACCCTGGAGAATATTTATGTAGCGGTACAACTCAATGTTAACTATCTTTCTGCAGCGCCTGTGGGCGAGACCCTGTACGCCGAATCAAAGGTTATCTACGCTGGCAAGAAGCTCGGTGTATCCGAGATGACAGTGGTCGATTCCAAAGGAAAAATCATTGCCCGGGCCACAGGCACCACTGTATCGCTGGGACCACGAAAGTAAATTAAATCCACGCTGAGAGATATGACATCAGCATGTGGTTTTAGAGGTGACATAAGATGATTGTGGAAATGGCCAAAGGAGCTTCAAAAGAACAGATTAGCCATGTGGTAGAGAGAGCCCATTCCTTCGGCTTCGAGGTCCAGTTGAACCTGGGCACTGAAAAAACGGTGGTGGCAATACTGGGCGGCGATACCGGCAAAGCGTCGACCGATTCGTTCGCTGTTTTGCCTGGCGTGGAGCATGTCTCGCGCATAATGAAGCCTTACAAACTCGCCTCGCGAGAGTTCCACCCTCAAAGCACTATTGTTAATGTGAATGGAGTCGAGATTGGCGGACAGAGGGTCATAATAATGGCTGGTCCCTGTGCCGTAGAGAGCGAAAAACAGCTTACGGAAACAGCCAAAGCGGTCAAAAGCTTCGGCGCTGCCATACTAAGGGGGGGGGCGTTTAAACCGCGCACCTCGCCCTTCAGCTTCCAGGGGCTGGAGAAGAGCGCATTGAAGATGCTGGATAAGGTCAGAACCGAGTTCGGCATCCCTGTCATTACCGAGGTCGTTGACATACAGAATATTGAGGCGATAGCCAAACACGCAGATATATTGCAGGTGGGCGCCCGCAATATGCAGAATTTCGCCCTCTTGAAGGAACTGAGCAAGCTAAGACACCCTATCCTGCTGAAGAGAGGGTTTTCAGCTACCGTTACAGAGTGGCTGACAGCAGCCGACTACCTGCTGGCTGAGGGCAACCAGCAGTTAATCTTAGGTGAGCGCGGTATCCGGACATTCGAAGACAGCATCCGTTTCTCTATGGATATCAGCTCCATAGGGGTCATCAAGCGCTTCAGCCATCTGCCCATAATCGTAGACCCCAGTCATGCAGCGGGGCACTTCGCCTATGTACCCAGTATAGCCAAGGCGGCTGTGGCAGCGGGGGCCGATGGTCTCCTGATAGAGGTTCATCCCAATCCCGAGGAGGCGAAGGTGGACGGATTACAGTCGTTGAACATACCCAACTTCGAAAAGCTAATGGCAGAACTGAAGCCAATAGCCCAAGCTATAGGAAGGTATATCTAATAGCTGTCAGCGGTCAGCGGTTCGGTATTCAGCAGTCAGC
>DATKWL010000164.1:0-6548 GCA_035529555.1 Dehalococcoidia bacterium
TATTCTGCAGAAGGCCATCATAGCCATCTTTGGCAATAACTTGAGGATACCAGCTGTAGCCTCCCCATATCTCATCTGGACCCTGACCGGAGAAGATTACCTTGAGACCATCTTGGCTTGCCATCTCCACCGCGGCATAGACTCCGATACCAGCTTCAATTTGCACAAAGTCCCTCTCCTCAACAGCAGCAGCTACTCGGGGTATGTATGACTCAATCTCATCCTGGTTCAGCCTTCTCACCTTATGCTTTAGCCCTAGCTCTTGAGCAAAGCGCTTGGCATATTCAATATCAGTCGCCCCTTCTACGCCAGCAGTATAAGTGGTTACCTCAATGCCTCTCATTGCGGATATATCTGAGGCGAGCTTAGCTATCAGGCAACTGTCTACGCCTCCTGAAACGAGCGCTGCTACCCTTTTAACATTGTGTAACCTCTTCTCAACAGCCGCTTTAAGTAGGACAGAGTAGCTGTCAGTAGCCACGACCGGGTCATCTATGACCACTTTAATACCCATCTCACTCAATGGGTGGGCCTCGTCAAGACTGAAGCCATCTCTACCAAAGGAGGCAATCATCCCTGCTCGCAGCGGTCTTACATTACGCATCCCTATCTCCCACAGAGCCGTCTTCCTTGAGGCAAAGGCAAAAAGTTTGTTATTTTCGGCATAGAAGGCTGGCCTGAGACCGGCAAAATCCCTCATTAGCCCTACTTGCTTCTCGTCACTTGCTGCCAAACAGAATTCGCCATCGAGCATAGGCGACACCTGTTTTAGTGTATCAACTAGGTTGCCTTGATATCTTTCTGCCAGCAAGTAAGCTACTATCTTGGCTGTATTTCCGCTAGCTGGTTTCTGCTTCGAGGCGAGGCTCAACCTTAGATTCTCACTATTATAGAGATTCCCCTCATAAAGCACGGACAAATTGCCACTGTGATTAAAGCCAGGCCTTTCTGAGCCCTGTTCCCTGGTGGCAAACGAGATCTGCCCTAGAGCCTGTCTTCTTATCGCCTGAGCATCCTTTTGCCATTTGTGTGATACTCCCTCGGAAACAAGCCAAGCCTCGGCAGAACTATTGCTACAAAGGGTACTCATCATGGAGTGTATCTCTCCACTTACATCTTCATCATTCCGACTTACAACTCCGCATATGGGCGACATATATACTCCTTTCCATCATAGAGGACACAGCTTCCAAAAGTGACTAAGCGTCTCTAGTCGTAGATTTTAGCAATGTACCAGCAGTCATTGGTTATGTTATGGTAAATATCGTAGACAAGCCCTTTGCTTGTTTTGACCCTGAAGTAATCCTTTTCTGTCTCTGCATACCACCTGTCATATATCCTAGTTATCTTTTCCCGTTTGCCACTTTTTTGAAGACTAACTGGCACACCCTCCACGTTTTTCGTAACGTTTATTGCTTCCGGTTGTTTCGAAGCTTCTGACACAGCGATCCCTCCTTCTTTTCATTGTTCAAGCTAGTCTCTATTATCGGAAATCAGGGACTCAGCCACGCGATAAGCTCCATAGTTAAGTCACGGAGCAATATCGTTGGCTTTATGAACTCTAAGCCAAGTATCTGCCTCAATGAGGGTCGCATTAACCATCTCGAAACCCGACTCTACCCTTATATTATCGCCCAGAACGCAGCCTTCAGGGATATGGCATCCTTCTTGAATATAGCTGTCAGCGCAGACCACACAATTTCTGAGAATCGACGCTTCTCCTACTCGTACTCCATCCCACAATACTGCTCCATCTAGGAGCGAGCCTTTTTCAACCTCGCACTTTCGCCCTAGCACCGCTGGTCCTATTATTCTTACATCCTCAGAAATAGTGCAGCCATCATCGATTAATACCGGTCCTTCTATCTGCGCTGTAGGGTGGATATGGCTCTTTGCCTCAGCTCGGACATACCCAGGACGCCGTTTCAAGAGCAGGTCATGGTTTGCCTTCAGGTATTTCTCCGGCGTACCAATATCAATCCAGTATGCGTCAGAAGGATAGCCCATGATGGGCTCACCCATCTCCAGAAGTCGCGGAAATAGGTAGTTCTCAAACATAGACGGAGTTGATGGTGGAATATGCGCTAATACCTCAGGCTCCAGGATGTATATGCCGGCATTTATCATGTTAGTAGTGACCTTATCCCAACTCGGTTTCTCTACGAAGCGCTGTACTATACCCCGAGCATCGGTCTCCACCACTCCGTAAATGGTGGGGTTATCTACCGGTGTCAATGCTATGCTAACTTTGGGCTTAACTTCCTTGTGCCGTTTCACCATAGCCGTCAGGTCTATCTCGGTGATAACATCTCCGTTGAAAACAAGGAATGGCCCATCCAGGTATTGTTCAGCATTCTTCACTGCTCCGGCTGTGCCCAGAGGCGACTCTTCCACCAGATAGGTGAGCCGAACTCCGAGTTGACTACCATCGCCGAGACAGCTTTGGATGGAGTCGGGAAGATAACCCATGGCAAGAATTGCATCGTTAACTCCGTGCCCTTTCAGGTAACCTAGCATGTGCTCCAGGAAAGGTCGGTTTAGAATAGGCACAATCGCCTTGGGGGTGTTGCAGGTCAGTGGGCGCAGCCTCGTCCCTTCCCCACCGACCAGGATGACCGCTTTCATTCTTCTTCCTCTAATGCTGAATACGACTTCATGTGTTCCGCCATAACTTCGGTGAACTTATTCAGGTTAATAGCTCTTAGTGGAGTGATGAGTTGTGGTTTTGGTGGTTCTTCATCCGGCTGGGTGGCATTCTGTTGTAAAAGCTCGTCGCGAATTAACCGCTTGGTCTCCTCTTCACAGAGTGGAGAGTGATAGATAGACCCCAGACCCGGCAATAGCATTTCCACCTGAAGATGCCGCCCACCCTTTTCTTCATGAAGGTGGGGATTCCTTGTCTCGGTCTGGAATATCTCAACGCCATGTTTGGCAGCCGTGGGGTGTGCAATGGGTAGGACACCACCAAACCCTTCAAATATAGACATGAGTTCCTGAGGTTCCACAGCGTAGCCTGAGGCATAAGTGAGTATTTCCGCCAGTCTCAAGCTCATAGCATGCTCCCCGGCATTGCCTGTCTTGATAATCTCAGTCTCAAATCCGGTTTTATTTGAGATCAGAGAGTTCATGCACTTGTTAGTTATCTCTGATACTCGACCCCATTTCCTAAAAAACATGCCTGCCGAGACTTTGGGCTTGTAGCGCCACAAAACCCTGACCATGCTATAAGGGGATTTAGCCATGCTGAAGCCAGTAGCATAGCATCTAGAATACTCCCATACGGCACCGGGAAAATAATTATCAGCATCAATAAAGCCAACAAAATCTTTTTTGGCAGCCATAGCAACAAGCATCGCAGCTACCATGCCTTCAGCTTTGCCGTTCCTTATCAACTCATCCTCTCCCAAAATATCGGTATAGCCGGCATCAGCGAGAGCCCGGGCCAGTAAGGGGTCTTTCTGGTGGATAATCAGAGCCTCACGGCGAGTAAAGTGACAGAACTGGTTCAGTGCATCTTTCTCCATCCTGAACCGGTCAATCCGCTTTCTCTGGCTGTTAGAGACTACGATTATCAGACACTCATGGGGAACTCCACTGACAACGCCCTCAAAGAGCTTGAGTTTTTCGTTCTTAGTGGGGATGACAATAGCCATTTTTTCTTCGAAGTCCTTGATAACATCCTCCTCAATTTTTTGCACGGCGATATTCTCTTGCGGGGGAAGTTCTTTGGCTCTCCCAGAGTCCAGTTCCAATACCTGCTGGACATCGTTAATCCTGACTGCGCCGAAGCGCTCAGTATATCTGGGACTTTCTATTCTCATGGGGCCTCCTTGACACCGCCTCGAGCTAAATTTGAACCAACGACTCCCAAAGCGTCCAGGCTTATTTATGTGCTTTTCCCGCTAGCGTGTAGCAATCCACGCCCTTTCTAATCCGTGGCATGTTTGGCAAATTATGTATTTCCGCTGGACTCATCGAGGGCAATTTTTAGCTTTATACTTGCATCTGTTGCCTCAAGTACATCTTCAGGCGTAAAGAAAAGATCCTTGTCAGGTGGCTTTCTATTAACGATAAACTTCTTAACTTCGCCACTCCAACCATCGCGTGCCAAGTGATTCACGGAGCCCACTACCTTGCCATTCTTATCTATTACCTGAACCCCGGCTTTTATTTCCATTGCTCTCTCCCAACGGAAGCATCTCTGGTCCTTTGACAGCCGCCAAGGTTTTCAGTATTCGCAGAATCTTCAAAATTCGGCCCCTTATTATCAACCCCGAACCTGCAACCTTGGCTTGCCTGCCGTCCTTGCCGCATATGTTGGCTATTCTTGAGGGGGCTTGCTGCGCATCATTAAGTGAGGCCCATCCGCCCCTTCCTCCACATCGATGAGTACGTCGCCAAGTCCTTCCTCAGTGCCTTGGTCAACCATCAGCGCGATGGCTCCTTCATGCTTAATAACTCGATCATCCTCGGCGAGGCTGTCAATTTCCAGCGCAAACCTGTCCTCTTTTTTTGTTAGCCGAAACCCCTTCTCCGGCTCCACACCACTTACCTCCAAACTCTGCACTAATGCTTTGGCTGCCAACTCACTCACTTCGACCACCTTTGCCTCCTTTTAACTAGTAGTTTAATTACCTAACTTGCCTACATCCAAGGCAGAGAGGCATCATATATTAGAAGTTTAATACACGCAGGAAACCTCGCACATCGCCTGTTCGGCTAAACTCAGACAACCAAAATGAGTATTAGATGGTAATTCTTGCGGTCATAGAGCGAGGGAGATTGCTCAAGGAGTAGACGCCGACGCGTCTTCAGATTTAAGGTCTGTCACCAGGCCCTCTTGAACTGCATAGGCAGCGACTTGCTGACGGTTACGGAGATTTAGCTTGTTCAGGATATGTCGCATGTGAACCTTTATCGTGTGCTCCGACACGATGAGCCTTTCAGCGATTTCCCGGTTAGTCGCGCCCTCGCACACTAATTGCAACACATCTCGCTCTCGACCGCTTAGGTCATCCTTGCTCTTCAGAGCCTGATCAGCAGCCAATTCTACCTTGACCTCTTTGGCCATCTCCTGTGAGACGACAATGTCCCCCTTCGCGAGCATACGTAATGCTTGCACAAACTCCTGAGACGAGAGGTTCATAGACAGGTAGCCTCTGGCTCCCGCCTGCAGGATTGGTAGAGCGGCTTCTGTCGATTGCGGCTGTGTGAGGATAACGACAGCCGTACGCGGCAACTTTTCAGTAAGTACACTGATAGTATCCGGGTCAACCCCTGAAACCTCCCAGTCCACCAGCATGATGTCCGGGTTATGCTGCACTGCCAACTGGAAGAGGCTGCGCCCGGTGTCCGTCTGCCCCACAACATGGAAGCCAGCTTCCTGTAGAATCTTGGCAATCCCTTCGCAGATCAGCGCATGATGATGCGCGACAACTATAGATTCTGCGTGGTTTGAGAGGTTAGGACCTGAGTGTACCATGTTCACATGATATCATACCAGAATGGCTTCAACAATTGGGAAAGATTAGCGGACTGACAAATGCCTCACCTTGACACCAAGCCTCGCCTGGCGCAAATAAGCAGGCAGGATGACTTCGAAAGTCATCCTGCCTGCTTATTTGCTTGGTGGCTGGGGTTGGATTTGAACCAACGACCTCCGGGTTATCCACCCAAAAAAGGTGAGTTTTTAGTTACGGAGTTATGGCTGGGAGAAGCTGGATATGGTGCTGAGGGTACCAGATCAGTGAAGTTTGGGGACAGCGTGAGGCTTTATCGGGGGATTGAACAAATCGATGGATTGTGTGATGTCGAAGTTCCGGTTGATTTCGGAGGTAAGCCACGCTTCGTAGGAATTGTAAGTTGTCTTTTGGTATCATATTAAAGCAATGATTGAGACTAGGCGGCAGAATTGAGTTAATGTCGTTCGCTCTGAGTCGGTCGGGCGCCGAACGACGAAGTCAAAGTAGAAGGAGAGCTCAGTACATGTTTAAGAAAGGTGACAAAGTTGTGGTGCAAGGTGGAGAATTTGCAGGTCAAAGAGGAGTTATAACAGGACCATGCAAAATATCTTAACCGGGAGAACCTCAAGAATCTGGATGGGCGGTCAAGTTGCCACATGGCACATACAAACTTCACGAGGAAAAATTAAAACTGACACGTGATTAAGTGGTGGACGTTGTGAGCCTCCAGGGATCAGCAACCACGAAAAAAGTAGCTTTCTGTAACATTTCAACAGCTTATTCGTTAAAAGAGGTGAACGGGTGAGCCAGAACCGTTCTGAAGGACAAACATCAAATTAGGCTATGTTGGTCCAGAGAGCTATTGGTCACGACGCCGATACTTTCGGGAGGCTGTGTGACATGAATGTCGACAGGGTACATGGACACTTTGAGATAGCCTGAAGCATGAAAGAGAAGGAAAATGCAATCGAGAGTGAACGAAGACGGCATGATAAAAGGTATCATAGGATACAAGGTGTTGAATTATAAGGGCGTAGAGCCCATATTAGTGAATCTCAGGTCGTATGCCACGAAATATCCGGGCTT
>DATKWL010000165.1:0-2795 GCA_035529555.1 Dehalococcoidia bacterium
TGGCTTGCCTCCTTTCGCCCGCTTGTGTCTATTCGATAGTTTATGGTAGCTTGTGTTAAAATAACCCTAGAAAATAGTTAGAGCTTCATTAGAAAAACCTTAGATTTTCCTTAGAATTCTGGTTGTGCAACGCCATGGCAAGAAAAGGCAAACGCTCGCAAACGAGAAAGAGGCTGAGCCAGGAAAGGTTTGAACCATTGGCTACCCCAACCGGAGAAACGGATCTCCGGGCCAAGCTGATGGTTATCCTTCGCGACTCGGTAGATGTCCTTGGTGGTAGTGCCGGAGTGATTGCGCTGTGGAGTGAGAAGGAGAGGCAGTTCATTGAAGGCGCAACTTATGGCCTTGACCCCAGGGATATAGAGCGATTGCGTCCCCTGCTAAAAGAGGCCATTCTCGATCTGGCTGCCAGCAGACAAAGCTTTGATCAGCTTTCCCATCTCGCTCCTGATGTTCGTGTTTCGGAAGAGATAACGCGGCGGGTACAAGACCCTATCATTGCCTTGCCCCTCCAGATTGCCGGAAAGACGATTGGTCTGATATATGTCTTGCGCCCCGCCTTAGCCGAATCGTTCGGCGGCGGTGACCAGCGTGTCCTGTCTGCTTTTGCCGACCAGGTGGCTATCTCGGTCCAGAATGCTCGCTTGGCATACCAGCTTGCTGGAGAACGGTACAAAATTGAATCGATTCTGGAAAGCAGTGCTGATGGCATCATGACGCTCGATTCAGAGCGTCGCATACTCAGCTTCAATGCCAGCATGGAAAGGCTTACTGGCTGGAAGAAAGAAGAGGTAATGGACAACTATTGCTTCGAAGTCTTGAAGCTAGTTGATAGCGGCGGAACTGACGTTTGCCAAACGAGGTGTCCAGTCATTGGGGGTGTCGATGGCTTTGTTTACCTTGATGGGATGACCACTACAAAAGATGGACAGAAAGTTGAAGTGGGCATGAGTTATTCTCTGGCGCATTTGCCTAGTGGGGAACTCCTGCCGACAGTGGTAAATGTTCGCGACATCAGTCGACTTCTTCAAGTCGAGCGCATGAGGGCAACGCTGCTTGCCACGGTCTCCCACGAGCTCCAGACACCGATTTCGATTATCAAGGCTTACGCCAGCACCCTGGGCCGCCCTGATGTTGAGTGGAGTGAGCAAACCATTAGGGACAAGCTGCGAGCTATTGAGGAAGAGAGCGACCGCCTTAGTGAACTGGTGAGCAAACTCCTTTTTACCTCCCGACTCGACGCTGGTGAGTTTTCCTTGAACAAACTGTTATTGGACTTACCACAGGAGGTGCAAAAAGTGGCAAAGAGGTTTGCCGCACAAGCTGAAACCCACAAATTAGAAGTTGACTTTCCCCCTGACTTTCCTTCTTTTTCGGCTGACCCGGAAAAAGTAGAAGTGATCCTGACGAATCTTCTTGATAATGCTGTGAAGTTCTCTCCACAAGGAGGAACAATCACTATCAAAGGCGAGAGTTCAGAGAGCGAGGCCCTGGTTACTGTTGCTGATGAAGGAATCGGTGTCCCAGTGCGCGATCGGGATAGGATTTTTGATCGTTTCTATAGAGTGGAGGATGACTTGACCAAGACAACTAGGGGCACGGGGCTTGGGCTCTATATCTGTAAGACCCTTATTGAGGCTCACGGAGGTCGAATCTGGGTAGAGGGTGAATTGGGAAAGGGATCTCGCTTCACCTTCAGCCTGCCTATTGAAACCGGCGATTGAACACTAGAGTGAACAGGGGTTGCGTATGATAGCGCTTAAAACAAACCAAGGCAAGACAATTCTGGTTGTGGATGATGAACCTCGCATTATTGAGGCAGTGAGCATGAACCTGGAACTGGAGGGTTACCAAGTTTCGGCTGCCCGTAATGGCTACGAGGCATTGCAAAAACTTACTGAAGACCTACCTGACTTAATTATCCTTGACGTCATGATGCCTGAGATAGATGGCTTTGAGACCCTAAGGAAGATTCGCGAGGTCTCCACAGTGCCAGTTATTATGCTCACTGTGAAGGGTGAAGAAATTGATAAGATAAAAGGGCTTGACCTGGGAGCTGATGACTATGTCACCAAACCTTTCAGCCCCAAGGAGCTTGTCTCACGGGTAAAGGCGGTGCTTCGCCGGGTTGAGATGCCCACTCCGGCACCCAAGACCGAGATACGGGTGGATGATAGTCTTTCTATCGACTTCAGTCACCGCAAGGTCATAGTCAAAGGTACGGAAGTTCACCTCAGGCCCACCGAATACCGTCTTTTGTACCATCTAGTGAGCAATGCCGGCCATGTCCTCACCCATGAGACCTTGCTAAGAAGAGTGTGGGGCTATGAGTACCGAGATGAAGACCACTATCTCTGGCTTTACATTACTTATCTACGCCAGAAGCTCGAAGAGGACCACAAGCACCCGAAGTATATCCTAGGTGAGCGGGGAATAGGCTACCGGTTCAAGGAATTTGAAAAGCGGTAGTCAGCCAAACAAGCTGGTTTATGTCAAAAAAATCTCACAAATCGGTTATTCTGCGGCTTTTGAGAGAGCCTGTAGCCCCTTTTGTTTCACAATGAAGCTGTAAAAACAAAAAGCCAAAACGTGCAACTTGCCATGAGGGCTGAGCATATGGACTCGCTGCTGGCCATCTTTGTTCCTTATCATTGGCAGTTGGCTATTTAATGGCTTTTAACCTGTGGTTAACCTCGTCAATATCGAATAATTTGGGGTCGAACTCTCCGCCTAACCACTCCATCATCTCTCCATATTGTTCGTGTGCCGGATTACGGATTATTTTTAGCAGGTCC
>DATKWL010000166.1:0-7773 GCA_035529555.1 Dehalococcoidia bacterium
CACTCATCCTAATGCAGCAGCCTCGACCATACTGGGTGAGCCGGCGCGCCATCCCGTGACGGCTTATGAGCTTATCTTCGACCTGCTTATTTTTGCCCTTCTATTGCTCCTGCGTAAGCGCCTGAAGAAAGACTGGATGCTCTTCCTCATCTATGCCCCTCTATATTCCGTGGGACGGTTCCTGCTCAGCTTTATCAGGGGTGATGAAGCTGCGGTATTAGGTCCGCTGCATCAGGCTCAGGTGGTATCGTTGATAATTATCGCCGTATGTATTCCTCTGCTCATCTGGATAGCCAGGCGTCCTGCTCCTGAGGTAGAGAAGGTAGCAGCCGATGAGGAACAGAAGGTCAAAGCGGCTGATAATTCCTCTGAGCCAAAGAGCGATTGAGTATAGTAGCTTCCCCGGTTAACGCCATCGGCGCGGCTTTTGGCGCGATGACTTGGAATCCTCGCTCGTTCTTGTCTGGCTGCGGTAATCTGGGGCAAATATGGTGATGACATTGCTCAGCTTGGGGTCTTGCAAGCGTGAAGCCAGACGGCCTTCGATACCTTCAAGAAACCCGGCGACGGTTATCACAGTGGACAGGCGGGAATTGTAGCGGTAGTTTAGTATCTGGTAGAGCTTCTCCTGTGCCCACGGCGTACTGCTCTCGGTGCCCAGGTCATCCAGAATCAACAGCGGGCTGGTCTTCACTTTTTCAAATAACTCATCGTAGGTTACCTTGCTCTCGGGACTGAAAGTGGAGCGCAGGTGGTCGAGCAGGTCGGGCACAACGGCGAAAAATACAGGTTTACCCCCTCTCAACTGGTGGTTTGCTATGGCTGCTGCCAGATGTGTCTTGCCGCAGCCATGAACACCCAGAAAAACCAGCCAGTCTTTGGGAGATTCGGCAAATCGGCGAGCCTCGGTGAAAGCTGTTTGCAGGCTTTCCCTGCCCCTCTCGTCGGCGTTCATGCCTCTAGTGTCAAAGGCCTCAAAGGTCTTATCCTCCAGGAATTGCATGTTGAGGCCTCCGATTTGCTGGAACAGGGGCAGCAAGGCTTTTTCCAGCTCGCATATCTGCGCTATCGCCGGATTCTGCAACCTCACCGCCAGTCGTTCATCCAGATTCTTGATGTCGCTGATGGTCACCACTGTGGGAAGCTCAGCGTTGAACCTGTGGTTCAGTATCTGAAACAGCTTTTCCGCAGCCCAGGGCGTGCTGCTCTGCCTGCCCAGATCATCGAGCAGCAGGAGAGGAGCGCTGCGTACCCTTTCGAAAAGCTCGTCATAGGTCACATCGCTGCTGGGGCTGAACGTCGTGCGAAGGTGGTCGAGCAGGTCGGGCACAGTGACGAAGAACACAGGATGCCCTATTTGCAGGCGGTAATTAGCTATAGCTGCTGCCAGATGGGTCTTCCCGCAGCCACTGGGACCGCTGAGAACCAGCCAACCTTTAGGATTTTCGGCAAACCCCTTAGCCACCTCATGGCTTTGAGCGAACCTCTCATGATTCTGAGGGTCGCTGCTGCGACCTCGAGGGAGCAGGTTATCGAAGGTAAAGCGGGTTAAAGGCCCGAGGTTACTGTAATGCTCCAGACGGGACAGCCGTTCTTTATCGAACTCTCTTTGAGTACACTGACAGGGCACTAATTTATCGAAGTCGGGATGGCCGAAGGGTACGTCGAAGCACAGCCATCCTCGTCCCTTACATAGAGGACATTCGTCTTTTTTGGCCTCCTCGATATTCTTATTTTTTGAGGAGGTGGCCGTATCTCCTGAAGTACTCTTCAGGGTTAGATTCCGCTTTAGAATATCGCCCAGGCTCTCCATCATGTTTGCCTTCCGCCTTCCATCTCTCTAAGATGCGCGAGATATATCTCCAGCTTCGCTTATTCAGGTCAACTGCTTCCTTGAAGGCATCCTCAATCCACGAAGCCGTATAGAGCTTCTCGGCCTCCTTGAGTTCCTCAGCAATCATCGGGGTGAGCATCCCGATGTTTTGCTCGTAAAGGGCGAAGATATTGGGCTGCTCCTGAGTAACTACGCAAGGCTCGCTTTTCACCAGCGCACCCAGATCAAGCTCGCCGCTCTTTATCTTCTCGACGGCTCTTCTTTCAGCGTCGGTATTGACGAAATACAGTTCGTGTGTATCGCCGTTACGCTCCAATTTCAAGCAGAGAATGGTGCCTCGTTTCACCGCAAGCTCCAGACCACGCCGCAACGGCTCGGACTGCGAGCTATCGCCCGGTAATCCCCTCATCAACACGGAGTCGCTCAGAAGTTCGCTATAGGTAACAAAGCGGGGATAGCCTTTTTTACGGTATGAAGCCCAGAAAATGTGCAGAGTGACCTTAAGTTCAGCAGGATCATCAATCTGCGGCAGCACCTCGCTGAAGAAGAGGTTGGGAATCGGGGTGAACCTGGTCTTGGCGGGGAAACCGCTGAACCATTTCATAACAGACTCGGTTTTCTGCTATCGAATTTTTCGTAGTTCTCGAACTTCGATATCTGTTCTCGGAAAAAGAGATTAAGTCGCCCCATAGGGCCGTTACGATGTTTGGCCACTATGATTTCGGAAATACCTCTGGGATAAGGCTGGTCGGGGAATTTCTTCTCCCAATCCTCCTTCTTATAGTAGACATCCTCTCGGTAGATAAAGAGAACGACATCGGCGTCCTGTTCAATCGAGCCGCTCTCTCTGAGGTCGGAGAGCATGGGAATATGAGGTATGCGTCCTTCCACAGCACGGCTCAACTGAGATACGGCCAGAACCGGCACGTCGAGCTCACGGGCAAGCTCTTTTATGGAGTGCGATATGTCGCTCATCTCCTGAACGCGGTTGTCGGTAATCCTGCTTGAGCGCATCAATTGCAGGTAGTCCACTATAATAAGGTCTATCTTGTGCTCGCTGTGGAGACGGCGTGCCTTGCTGCGCATATCGGAGTCTCTGAGATAAGGAGAGTCATCGACATAGATGGGGGCTTCGGCGAGTCGTCCCATAGCTTCCATTATACTCTCGCGCTGGCGCTCACTTATCTGGTCGAGCCTCACTCTCTGGTTGTCGACGCCTGATTCGCTGGAGAGAAAACGGTAGGCTAACTCCATCTTGGACATCTCGAGGCTGAACACAGCCACATGGGCTCCGTATTTAATGGCAGCGGTGTGGGCGATATTCAACGCCAGGCTGGTTTTGCCCACGCCGGGTCGCGCTGCCAGCACAATCATATCCGAGCGCTGCAAGCCGCCCAGTATCTTGTCCAAATCGTTAAAACCAGTGGGCACATGGGGCAGATAGTCGGGGTGCTCCGGGGATAGGCTGCTCTCCTCAAAGTAGCGGTCGAGCACCTCGCTGATGTGCACAAAGCCGCGCTGGGTCTGACCTTGCCTCAGCCTGAACAAAACAGCCTCTGCTCTATTGAGGGCATCGTCCACGTCAGGCGGGGACTCGTAGCCGATGGAGGCAATCTGATTGGATGCTGAGATAAGACGTCGCATCACGCCGAGGCGGTGCACTATATTGGCGTAGTACTCAGCGTGCACCGAGGTGGGAACCTGATACACCAGGTGGCTCAGGTAGGCAGCGCCGCCAGACGCCTCCAGCTTCTGCTGACGCGACAGTTCCTGAGCTACGGTTATCTGGTTTAGCGCCTCGTGCCGTTCATTCAGAGCGAGACAGCACTCGTATGTCCAGCGGTTCTTCTCTCGATAGAAGTCCTCCGGCCTGAGTATGGTAACGATTTTGAAGATGGCCTCGGGGTCTATGAGCAGTGACCCCAGCACAGCCTCTTCGGCATCCAGGTCGTGAGGGGGCATCTTCATATTAGATTGAAGTTCGTTGCTCTCGCCGTTCATTTACTATTCTTTCTTTTCCTGCTTCTTTTCCTCTTTTTTCTCAGGCTTTTTCTCAGCAGGCTTCTTCTCGGCTTTCGCCTCTTTCTTCTTCTCCGGTTTTGCCTCCGGCTCCGCTTCCGGCTCTACGACTACTGTTACGGTAGCGGTTATGTCCTTGAGCAGCTTGATAGAGACCTGATGTCTGCCCAACTCTCGTATCGGCTCTCCCACCTCTATCTTGCGTTTGTCGACTTCGTGCTTGGTTACCTTATGTATCTCCTTGGCAATGTCCCCGCTGGTGACGGAGCCATAGAGCTTCTCTTTAGCGCCGGCACGCACCTTGAACACCAGGATGGTATCTTTAAGAGTCTGAGCTAGTGCCTCGGCTTCCTGTTCAGAGCGAACCTGGCGATAAGCCGAGCTTTGGCGTAGCAATTCCAACTTTTTGAGTTCAGCAGGTGTAGCGGGAGCGGCGAGCTTTTTGGGGATGAGGTAATTCCTGCTGTAGCCATCGGCTACCTCTTTTACATCGCCCGCCCTGGCTACATGGGGGACATCCTGAAGAAATACTACTTTCACAACGCCTCCTATTCTATTCCTGTCCGTTGACTATCAGTCAATGGAGTTGTCCACGAAGTTATGCACATGCTTTCCACAGTTTCCACAGGGCTAAGACTAGCACAGGTGTTCTATTATGTCAAGAGCTAACAGCGAATTTGTTACGCTCCCTGTGGATATTATCATCCACGTAATTCGTCGCTACACGAGTGGCGACGCTACCATCTTGCGGTCGCACCATTCGCGGGCGTTCTGGAACAGTCTCAGCCAGGGAGAAGCCCATAATTGGAAGTCTCCCACGGTGAATCTCCAGCCCTGTTTCCACTCTTCGGGTATATATGGCCACTGCCAGAGCAAGAAGGACCTTTCCGGATGGGGCATCATCGCTAAGTGTCTGCCATTCGGCGAACACAGGGCGGTAATTCCGAAAGGCGAGCCGTTGGGATTGAAGCGGTATTTCTCGGTCGGCTTCCCCGAGTCGTCAACGTAAGCTACTGGCGTCAGGCCTTTCTGCCTTGCCTTGAAGAGGATTTCGGGGTCGGGGCAATGCAGCCGACCTTCACCGTGGGCTGTCCAGATGCCCAGTATCGAACCCTCCATGCCTTTTAACATTATCGAGGGGCTCTCCGAGATTCGCACTGTTCCCCAGTGAGATTCGAATCTCTGCGAGGTATTCTGGATGAACCTCGGCTGCTTTGTCTCCGGGATTCCCTGCCAGGGGAGAACGCCCAGCAGAGCCATCAACTGGCAGCCATTGCATATCCCCAGCGAGAAAGTATCAGGACGGTTGAAGAAACGCTGGAACATCTTTTGCAGCTTCGGATTGAACCTGATGATGGCAGCCCAGCCTTTAGATGCATCCAGCACATCGGCGTAGGAGAAACCGCCGACGAAGACGATGCCCCGGAATAGGTCGAGGGTGATTCTCTCCTCCAGCAAATCGGTCATGGTCACGTCCCAGGGCTCGAATCCCGCCCAGAAAAAAGCCGAGGTCATTTCACGGTCGCCGTTGCTGCCTTCCTCCCGGATAATGGCTACCCTGTGTTTGTCTTTCTGACGCAGGATACTCAGGGGCGTCGCCTCGGGCTGGAAGGTTAAGTTATATTTGATGCCAGGACGATTGTGGTGTCGCGCCTGCTCTTCAGCCACCGCGGGATTCATCTGCTCCTGCTCCAGCCTGTCGCTGGTCGCCTCCCACCATGTGAGAAGCTTTGCAGTGCTGACATCGAGCACGGTCTTGTTGCCGTGATGGATGACCACCTGACGTTCTTTTAGAGTGCTGCCCAAGATGGTGAAAGGCACACCGTGCTTCTTCAATATAGCCTTTATCTTTCTTTCATTACCTGGCAGGTATTCCAATACCAGCCCCAATTCTTCAGAGAACAGATAGGGGATTGCATCTTCACCATCGGGTATCCGGAGCATCACCCCGCAATTCCCCGCCATCGCCATCTCTGCCAGAGCGGTAATCAAGCCGCCATCGCTGCGGTCATGGCAGGCGAGAATCAGGTCATCGTCTATCATTCTCTGAATTGCTTTGAAACCATTTACGAGAAGCGAAGGATTTTCAATATCGGGCGCTTCATCGCCAAGCTGTCCCAGAGCCTGAGACAGGGCTGAGCCGCCGAGACGGTTTTTACCTGCAGTCAGGTCAAGGAAAATTAGCCTGCTCTCTCCGGGCCTCTTGATATCGGGCGTTACTTTTTTGGTGATATCGGGCACGGTGGCGTAGCCGGAGATAACCAACTCTCCGGGGGCTTTCACTGTCTCAGTGCCTACCTTGGCAGCCATGGTGATGCTGTCCTTGCCCCCATCAACGGCGATGCCCAGCTTTATCATCAATTCTTTCATTGCCACTGCTGCATCGTAAAGCCTGGCTCCCTCGCCGGGCAGTTTGGCTGCCCACATCCAGTTGCCCGAGCACTTGATGTGGCTGAGATCGCTGATGCGGGCGGAGACCATATTAGTCAGCATCTCACCCACCGCCATGCGGGCGCCAGCCTTTTCATCGATAAGCATTTTGATGGGCTGCTCGCCGATGGCGGTCGCCCCGCCAGTCAGCCCGAAGTGGCTCTGGGCAACTATCGCCACATCAGCCACCGGAAGCTGGAGAGGGCCGCAGCACTGCTGCTGTGCTATCAGTCCGGTGACGCTACGGTCTACCTTCCGCACCAGGTATCCCTTCGACCCCACCGAGGGCAGGCGGAACACCAGTCTCAGCGCTTCCTCCACTGTAAATCCCCTGGGCAGACGCAGGGGTTTTAGCTTCCTGGGAATCCTCTCCAGAGCGAAGGGTTTTTGCGGCATCTCACCCAGGATTCTATCGAGGGGCAGGTCGATCGGTTTGGAGCGGTCTTTTTCATCGTAAACTACGATTTGTCCGTCCCCGGTAATCTCGCCCAGCACTTCACAGCTCACCTTTTCGCGCTGGCAGATTGTCAGGAAAACATCTATTCTCTTGAGGTCAATCAAAAAAGCAGAACGTTCCTGGTATTCGGCGCACCATATCTCCACCACCGCCAACGATAGGTCGCCGAGTTTAATCCGGCGAATGTTAATCTTGCCGCCGGCGGGATTGATTATCTCAGCCAGAACATTGCCGGGCCCTCCGGCGCCCTGGTCGTGAGCGGAGAGAATCGGATTATCCTCGCCCATCTCCACGCAGGTTCGGATTACCCGATTGAGCTTATTCTCCATCTCAGCGTTGCCGCGCTGTACGGCGTTGAAGTCAAGCTCGGCGATATTCTCGCCTTGAATCATACTGGAAGCTGAGCCGCCGCCCATGCCGATGCGATAAGCCGGACCGCCAACCTGCACAATTAGCATGCCTTTCTTCGGGTCCTCTTTCATGATATGCCTATCATCGATTTGTCCGATGCCGCCGGTGAACATGATGGGCTTTATCCAGCCGCGGCGTTCGCCATTCGGCAATATCTGCTCGAATGTCCTGACGTAACCCTGAATCAGAGGCTCGCCGAACTTATTGCCGTAATCAGAGGCGCCGTTGCTGGCTTCGATTAATATCTCCAGCGGCGAAGCCAGCTCAAAGGGATAGGCAAGCCCAGCGGGTTCGCCGGGAATGGGATAATCAGGGATATTCAGAGCTGCCGTGCAGTAAGCAGCCGTTCCCGCAATTACCAGCGAGCCTTTGCCTGTGGCATGGCCGTCGCGAATTCTGCCGCCGGTGCCGGTGGTCGCTCCCTGGAAGGTTTGTACGCCGCTGGGATAATTGTGGGTCTCAGCGGTGAAGAGAATGTGATAATGGCACTTTTGAGAAACAAATGGCGAACATTTTCCCGGATGCCTGGGCAGTATTGTCTGGATTGGGGAACCCCGAATGGCACTGGAGTTATCGCTGAAGGCGATGACGCTGTTCGACGGATTAGCTTTTAAAGTCGATT
>DATKWL010000167.1:0-5417 GCA_035529555.1 Dehalococcoidia bacterium
CTGAAACAGGCTAAGGCAGGGGTAATTGGCTTCGACGTGCTCTTTGCTGACCAGTCCGTAGATGACCCCGAGCTGGCTCAGGCTATAGCATCTGCAGGCAATGTGGTACTCTCCGTAGTCGGAGTGGAGCCCATGCCATCGCAGCAGCCTGAGGTGATGTACCGCAGTTTCCTTCTTCCCAGACCTGAACTGAGCGAAGCTGCCGCTTCTTTGGGACACGCCAATGTGGTACCTGACGGCGACGGTGTGCTCCGCAGGGTTCCCCTTGTTGTAACTGACGCCGCTGGTGAAGAATATCCTGCCCTGCTGGTGGCGATGCTGCACAACTTTTTCGTTACACCCCTTCCGGACGATTACGTAGTTCAAAATGGCTCGCTGCATCTGCTCGACCGCGATATACCGGTGGATGGCAAGAGCCAGATGCGCATAAACTTTGTTAGCGGACCGGGCAGCTTTACCCGTATCTCCTATGCCGATGTTATCGAGGGCAATTTCGACCCCGAAGCAGTCGAGCATAAGATAGTACTGATAGGAATGACCGCAACCGGCGAGCCTGATGCCTGGGTTACTCCGGTCTCTGCAGAAAAGATGTATGGTGTCGAAATCTTTGCCAACGCTATGGACACCATCCTGAAGCAGCGCTTCCTTGTGGAAAGCAGTCGCCAGATGGATGCCCTCATCGTTCTTGCGATGATAGCAATCACAGGGATTATATTGCCATTGGTCAGGCTGCGCTGGGGTACCATTCTTCCCATCGTGCTGTTTATAGGCTATGGGATAGCCGTCTTCCTGTCGTTTGACAAAGGCTATATACTGGACATACTCTATCCACTGCTTGCTCTGATTATCATCTATTTCACTGTCGTTATCTGCCGTGTATTCGCCGCTCAGGCAGACAGGCGAGATATAAACGACCTCTTCGGCAGGTATGTCTCGCCGCAGGTGGCCAGTGAGATATTGAGTCTGTCAAACTCCAATAAATTGAAGCTAGGTGGTGCGAGGCGAGAGGTAACGGTAATGTTCGCCGACATGCGCGGCTTCACTGCCATGAGCGAACGGCTGAGCCCCGAGGAGATTGTAGCCACTCTGAATAAATACCTATCGGTGCTGATTGAGCGTGTTCTTGCTAATGAGGGAATGATTAATAAGTTCGCCGGCGATAATATTATGGCGGTGTGGAACGCTCCTCAAGACCAGCCCGACCATGCGTTGCTGGCGGTGAAGGCTGCTATAGAGGGACAGCAGGCGATGGAGAGCTTACCTCAGGACGAGAGCCAGCCCAAGGTGCAGTTCGGCATCGGTATAAACACGGGCCCGGCAGTGGCGGGGAATGTGGGGTCGGAGGGACGCACCGAGTACACTATTATTGGCGATGCTGTCAACCTTGCCTCCCGGCTCTGTTCTAACGCTCCCGGCGGCCAGATCTGGATTGGGCCCCATACTTACGAGACTGTGAAAAACGAGGTTGAGGTCGAGGCACTGGAGCCCCAGAAATTCAAAGGCAAAGCAGAGCCGATACCGGTATATCGCTCTCTGAGAATGAAGAATAGGTCCTGAATTATAAAAACCAAATCTCAAATTTGGGCAGCAAGCCGAAGAGATGCTGATTGGGGTAAAAATATGAAGCTTACGATTTTAGGCTCCAGTGCTGCTTATCCGAAAGCCGGTGGTGCTTGCTCCGGATATCTGGTTGAAGAAGGGAAAACAAAAATCCTTATCGACTGCGGCACCGGCGTGCTCAGCAACCTGCAGAAGATGTTTGCATTAAAGGATGTGGGACATATTGTTATATCACACCTTCATGCTGACCACTGCTTTGACCTGATACCATATCATTACGCTCTAATGCGTCCCATTCACAAAGGTATTCAGCCGCGCCTGTACTTGCCTCCTGGGGGAGAGAAGGCGCTGCTGAAAACAGTTTCGGCATTCAATACATCACTCACATTCTTCTCAGATTTCTTTAAAATCAAAGAGTATAATCCGATGGCCACTTTAAAGGCGGGTGACCTCGGTATCAGGTTTGCCTCAGTCAAACACTACATTGATAGCCATGCCATGGCTATTTCAGGCAGCAAGAAAATGGCTTATTCGGCCGATAGCGGTTTCTGCGAGGAGCTGGCAGAGCTGGCTCGCGATTCAGACCTCTTTCTCTGCGAAGCTACCCGCTGCGACCCTGCCGATGCCGATTGGGGGCATCTGGCCGCTGTAGAAGTCGGCAAGCTGGCCAAAGAAGCCAGAGCAAAAAGGTTAATGCTGACTCATTTCTGGCCCGATTGCGACTACGCAAAGAATATAAAACAGGCAGAGGCTGCGTTCGGAAAGCCTGTCGAAATCGCGGAGGAACTCTGCACCTACACTATCTAAAGAGACACCTGCTATCTCTTATTATTACAGGCTTCCAAATTGCTCTAACCTCTTAGCTTATGGCATCATAAGCGACGCAATTTTGTACTAGTCACTTTAACTTCAAAGGTGGTACAATAGCTCCATGAAATCTGCTAGGAGGCACGTGAAATGAAGGGAATTCCGACGATTGACTGCATGATGGGGCTCCACGAGGGTGGGGAGTATAAAATGCTTAAAAAATGGCTCGAGGAAGGCCTGCTCAGAGACGAAGAGAGCAAGGGATACCTTCAGCCGGCCGAGCACTTTTTCAAGGACTCGCGTGAAAGAATTGAGAAGGGTGGCGGTGTGAAGGATGTTATCGCTTTGATGGATGAGATAGGTGTCGAGAAGGGTTTGGTGGGTGTATCTGTGGAAGATGACCCCGGCCCAAACCTGGAGGTAATCGAGAAGTATCCTGATAGATTCTTCGGCTACATTCATGTCAATCCATACTTCGGAATGGAACACGTGAGGAGGCTGGAGAAGCTGGTCAAGGCTCATAAAGGCCTGAAGGCTGTGGATGTGTGTGCATTTGAGATACAGCGTCCCTACAACGACAAGATGTACTATCCCGTGTATGCCAAATGCGTGGAGCTCGATATCCCCGTAATTGTCTATGTCGGGATTCCCGGGCCCCGCACCCCGGGTGAATGCCAGAATCCCATGCATCTGGACGAAGTCTGCTGGTTTTTCCCTGAGCTTAGGGTTGTGATGCGTCATGGGGGCATGCCCTGGGAGGCACTTTGTGTGAGCCTCATGCTGAAATGGCCAAATCTATACTATTCGACCTCTGCCATGGCGCCCAAGTGGATTCCCAAAGACATAATCCACTATGCCAACACAAGGGGCAAGGATAAGGTGATGTACGCAGGTTATTACCCGTATATCGACTTTTCCACTCTCAAGAACGGTATCGAGGAGCTACCCCTGCGCGACCATATATGGCCGAAATTTCTGCGGGAAAATGCTATTAAGGTGTTCAAGCTCGAAGGTTAGAAAACAGTAATCTGGCTAATGGTAAGGTGGTGGAATGCCAAAGGTTTGGCTTAGTCTGTCAATTATTCTTCTGTTAGCTCTCTTTTCCTTGGCGGGTTGTTCTGGAGAGACCGAGGCAGTAAAAGCTAATCTGGGACAGGAATTCTCATTGTCCCTAGGACAGACCGTCGTTATCGAAGGTGAGGAACTGGAGCTAAGATTTTTAGAAGTGATAAGTGATAGCAGATGTGCTAAAGATGTTACTTGTATCTGGCAAGGTCAAGCTAGCTGCCTTGTAGAGATTACTTATTTTGAATCATTGCACCGGGTGACCCTGACTCAACCGGGGCTGACCGAAGAACCTTCGGAAATCGATTTCAAAGAATACAATATCAGTTTTAACCTCATTCCATATCCGGAGGCGGGGAAAGAGATAAGCAAAAACGATTACCGATTGAGGCTGGTCGTTACCAAGCCTCCATTACTGTCAGGGGGTATACTGGTAACCTTTGATGTCATTGGAGAGACTTTTAAGGTTTTCATAACCAATAAGGACACTATTGCAGATATCTTCGCTCTGCAGTGTGGCATGAGTCAGGCCACAATACCAAGCGGTCGTATTATCAAAGGCGAGGCGTCATATAACGAGCCCTGGAACTGGCACATTGACTCCGAAGACATCCACATGGCTGAGGTTACGATTGAGTTGTGTGACGGTACACCATCACAAGTAGAGGCAAACCTAGATTACTGGGTGGAGACAGTAAAGCGTTTTTGCCCCTGGAATGCCAGGATAATCAAAATCGAGGACTACCGATAGAATATCAACAGATTCATCTGGTCTTGCCTGGATATTCCGGGTGTTCGGTCAGCCAATTAGCCATATTCAGCATAGTTTTTCTGTTGTATTTTTCAACGAACTTCTGAATTATGCCTTCAAATAGACTAAGAGGGAATTTATATTTAACCTTTTCGGTAAAATGCAACTTTGTGTTATTTGGGTCCAGCTTCTCGAGCCTTAGGGTTCCCACCGTGCCGGTCTTGGTGGTATAGGTATACCCAACGCCAGGCTCCACATCGTGTACCCTCTCCATACTTTTTCCTTTGATACCCAGAGGCAGTTTATAATGGACCTGACGTACCAGGCCGTTACCTTTCTCATCGCCTTTCTCAACAATACTTATGCCGGTGACCATCGGCTTGGCGAAATCCGGCCACTTATCATAATCCTGCATGGTAGTCCATATCCGTTCCGAGGAATGAGGCATGTCTATGGAATATGAGTATTCTTTCATGAAATCTGTCACCCCCTATGGCAGCAGAATCTAACGGACTTTGCTGGAGTTGTCAAGGTCATGACACTAAAAACGCCGGGCATGTTGACAAAGTGAAATGACGGAATTAATATGCGCATAACTCAATTATGGGGAAGTATACGGGCATCGGTTTAACGTCTTGTTTTGAGTCTCTTCAATCTGGTAGTCGAATTGCCAGGGATTACCAACATCTCAAAAGGAGGCCCCATGTCGGAAAAGCCGGAAAGACCTGAAAGACATAAAGAAGAAAAGGAGGGGGAGAAGAGGCGAGAGAAGGATGAGAAGGAGGACGAAAAAAGGAAGGGCTGGGACGAAAAGTGGCGGCGTGACCGGGTCAATGCAGTAGGGTGGGCGGCAATTCTCATATGGGGAGCGCTGGTCTTGCTGGCGGAGACCACCGGTTTCGGAGAAGATTTTGACTGGTGGGAAGGCTGGGCTGTTTTCTTCAGCGGCGCTGGGGCTATCTTATTGCTCTCGGCATTCTATCGTACGCTTGCGCCTGAGCACCGTCGCGCGGTGACAGGTAATGTGATTTTCGGGTTAATCCTGCTGGGCATAGGTCTGGGTGAACTCGTAAGCTGGGACTACATCTGGGTAATAGTACTGGTCGCTGTCGCGCTATTGATACTGCTTCGTGCGTTTGTACCCAAGCGTTGAACCCTAAAGCCTGCCGAGATTAAAGGTCATGAACTCGCCCCAGGCATAATCCAGCGGGGTCCACCAGCGGTCGCGGCCGAT
>DATKWL010000168.1:0-2114 GCA_035529555.1 Dehalococcoidia bacterium
GATATGGAGGAGAAGGTTAAAGAGGAAGATGTCCTGATACTGTCAGGAAGCGATGAAAAGCTGGAGCAGTTCCTGGAGGAGGCTAAAAAGAGCCTGAAAGAGCAGCGAAACGAAAATCAGAACAAGTGATTATTTGGTAGCAGATTTTTTCGGTCCGGCTTAAGCAAGTCTTGCTTCTTTGCCAGCATGCTCTTTCCTGGCTTTAAGGAGTGCATCCAGATCGCTGATATAGCCGCACTGTAAACACTCCACAAACCATCCGTTCATACACCAGTCTCTGCGCGCAATATCCTCAGAAAATCGGAGTGTATCGCTTTGTTTGATGCTATGACGGAGCCCTCACCTATTGCCACAGGCTTGCCCTCCCAGTCGGTAACAGTACCACCGGCTTCGGTCACCAGCAGCTGGCCGCAGGCAAGCTCCCAGGGGTAGAGCAGGAGATGGATATACAGGTCGAGCCTTCCGCTGGCGGCATAAGCCATGCCCAACGCTGCCGAGCCCATGATTCTGAAGGCGTACATATTGGGCCAGATAGAGGCAATCAGATTCAGAGTCTTTTTACCTTTCTCGTCAACATAGCCTAGATCGAGGCCAATAAGCGAATCCTGAACCCTTGTCTTTTCGGTGACTGAGATGGGCGAGTTGTTAAAGAAAGCACCCTTTCCTTTCTGAGCGTGGAACATCTCGTCGCGCAGCGGGTCATAGACAATGCCCAGCAGGACATCATCGCCTCTGGCAAGAGCGATGACGGTGGAGAAGAAGGGTATGCCGAAGGAGTAGTTGTTTGTGCCGTCCAGCGGGTCGAGAATCCATTTATAGCTCGAAGCACCTTTAACAGGCTCGGATTCCTCAGAGACAATGCTATGGTCGGGATATTCGGCTTGCAGGAACGATTTCAGGCTGTCTTCTGCTTTGAGGTCTATAGCGGTGACGATATTGGCTCTGCCCTTGTATTTGACCTGAGCCTTTTCGCGGAAATGGGCTTTGAGGATTTCCCCTGCCCTTTTCGCTGCCTCCAAAGCTACCTCGATAACGTTTCTACCGCTACTGGACTGAGGGAGAGTCATGGTAATCCCATCTTGTCCTTGACCTCTTTGAGGGTCTCGCGGGCTATAGCCTGGGCGCGGCGGGCTCCGTCGGCTATGACTTCATTTACATAGCCGGACTTCTGGGCTAGTTGAGCCCTTCTCTCGCGGAAGGGAGCCAGAGCCTTGTTTATGTTCTCTGCGAGGAGGCGCTTGCACTCGACGCATCCTATCTGTGCCGTGCGGCACTTCTCGCCGATCTCCTGCATTTTCAGGGAAGTGTAGAAATTGTGCAGGCGGTATATATTGCATATCTCAGGATGCCCCGGGTCGTTGCGGAACTTGCGGGCAGGGTCGGTGAAGGCTGTCATTATCTTCGCTGCGGTTTCCTCCGGCGTGGCGGCAAGCTCGATCTGGTTATCGTAGCTCTTGCTCATCTTCTTTTCGCCGTCGAGTCCGACCACCAGAGGGAAGTTTGTGAGCTTGGCTTGAGGCTCTATGAAGGTCTCCCCGAAGATGTAGTTGAAGCGGCGCACAATCTCGCGCGCCAGCTCCAGATGGGGTAACTGGTCCTCTCCCACGGGCACGGTGTCTGCCTTGTAGAGCACGATGTCCGCAGTCATCAGCACAGGATAACCCACCAGCCCGTAGTTCACATTATGGGGCTGCATTTTCACCTTTTCCTTGAAAGTGGCGACGCGGAGCAGCCAGCCCAGAGGGGTGACCATGCTGAGCAGGGTGTGAAGCTCTGTTACCTCGGGGACATGGGACTGGACGAAGAGAATGCTTTTCTGCGGGTCGAGCCCTGCTGCCAGCCAGTCGAGCATCATATCGTAGGTACTAGCCTTGAGCAGGTGGGTATCTTCAAGCGTGGTTAAAGCGTGTATGTCCACGATGCAGTAGATACAGTCGTAGTTCTCCTGCAGCTTCACATAATTCTGGATAGCGCCCAGATAGTTGCCGATGTGCTGCTTGCCCGTCGGCCTGGCGCCAGAGAAGACGCGACCCTTTTTCAACGGATTCCTCCTAAAAACATCTGTTAGAGTGTACCACAGATTGAGAGTGAGGACAAGAATTTGTAGTGGGGGC
>DATKWL010000169.1:0-4245 GCA_035529555.1 Dehalococcoidia bacterium
TCTAGAGTACCAGCTAGAGAAAAGAGTGCCCGAAGACCAGCAGACACACCTCAAGGGTGCTAACCTTGTCAAGGAACTTAGAACGGAACTTGAGCATATGCAAAAGCCTATATGGTGAAGCGCTTGTTGTGAGGTGGCCCTTTGGGATAGTTTTTAATCTCAACCTTATCTTGTCTCACAGCAATGTTCTCTTCGCCGTTAGCACAGGGACTAATTCTCAAGCTAACTTATAGAAAGAGGCAAAGAGCTTCGCTGAGCAAACGAAGCTGGACCTCCACATCCTGCCCTCTCGTCAGGCGACCTCGAAATTCAATCAACTGCTGGGAACGGGTAGGAAAGCAGCAGCGCTTATCCACATTACCTGCTAAAAGCTAACTGCATTGCTTTGAATCCTAGGGGTGTAGTTTCTTATACTTTGCCGTCAATTGCTCTTTGGTTTCCTTGTGGGCCTCATCGGGGACGCAGCAATCTACCGGGCAGACCTCTTTGCACTTGGAGTCATCGTGAGCGCCTACGCACTCAGTGCACCTGTCGGGGTCGATGACATAGATTTTGTCGCCTTCTTTGATAGCCTGATTGGGGCATTCAGGTTCGCAGGCGCCGCAACTGATGCACTCATCGGTAATCTTGTAAGCCATGGTTACTCCTCCTAATAGCTTTTCCGTATAGTTGCATTTTTAACCACGCTCTTTGCTTTTCGAGCGTGGAATTTCTTTTTCAGTGCAATGGCGACATGCTTGGGGACGAGGCTGGTGATATCTCCTCCCAGCTCACAAGCCTCCTTGAGTAGAGAGGAGCTGATGAACTGGTATTCCAGGCTGGTCATGAGGCAGACCAGCTCTATATCAGGGGCCAGCTTCTTATTCATCAAGGCCATCTCAAATTCTCGCTCGAAGTCGGAGCTCATCCTCAATCCCCGCACTATAACCTTCGCCTTCATTTTGCGAGCGAAATCAACAGTCAGCCCCTTGTATGGTGTGACCTGCACATTGCGCAGGTGGGCAACAGATTTCTTTATCAGGTCCACCCTTTCTTTAGTGTCGAACATCAGATGTTTCATGGGCACGTCATAAACGCAGATTATCACTTTGTCGAAAAGGACGGCAGCCCTGTTTACTATGTCAAGGTGCCCATTGGTGACGGGGTCAAAACTCCCAGGGTATATAACAGTGGTCAACGTTCACCCCCAGCATATTGATACACAGAAACGCAGCTATCGCCATGTCGGACATCCTTTACTCTTTGAAAATCCCCCAGTCTGTCTTCGAGGAAAGTGCGCTTCGAGTGTTCGATTACTATGGTTGAATCCTTTCCCACAAGCTGAGATGAGGATAGCTTCTCAGTAATTGACACGATGGTCGGGTCGGTGTAAGGCGGGTCAAGCAGAAGTATGTCATATGCTTTATCCAGTACGGAGATCGCCTTAGCCGCAGACATACAATAAACTTTACTATGTTCGCTGAATCCCGTGCTCTTCAAATTTTCTTTAATGATAGTGCACAGCCTCGGGTTCTTCTCCACGAAATCAGCCCAGTCCGCCCCGCGGCTCAGCGCCTCTATGCCGAGCGCTCCGGTGCCGGCATAGAGGTCAAGCACCCTTGACCAGTCGGAAGCCAGGGATTCCAACATAGAGAATATTGCCCCTCGCAGCATATCGGATGTGGGGCGAAGGTTTGAACCTCGCAACGATTTAAGTCGAAAACCCTTAACTTTACCCGCAATCACTCTCATTATACTGCGAATAGCCTTTAATATTATAGCAGTGCTCGTTATCTCGTCAAGTGCAGATGGGGGGGGGCAGGGGGTGGGTTTCAAACCAGCTCATGCGATAGATTATTACGAGGTTGCGGTACTATTTTCTCATCACGGGCGCACTAAATTACCATTGCAGGGCAGATACAGGCCATGCTATCCTCGATTCTGTAATTCCAGCAGAACTGCCTCGTAGAGAAGTAGGATGCTAATACCCTTGAGGATACGCAATGGATGACGCTAAAGTGAAGATACTCGTAGTGGATAACGAGAAATCAATCAGGGACCTGCTTTCACGCAAGTTGGAATCAGAGGGCTACAGGTGTGTGGTCGCGTCCGATGGCGAGAATGCTATCTGGAAAGCACTCATGCAGGACTTTGACCTGCTAATTGTGGACATCAAGTCGCCGGGGCTGTCCGGTATGAAAACCCTGGTCAAGATGATAAAGGACCATCCCGACACCGGTGTGATTCTAATGACTGCGGCTGCTGACATACGAACCGCTGTGGAAGCTATGCAGTTCGGTGCGTATGATTATTTGACCAAGCCTTTTGACCTCGATGACCTTGCAGTCAGAGTAGCAAGGGCTCTGGAAAAAAGGAAATTAGCCCTGGAGAACAGGTCATATCAGCACAGGCTGGCTCAAAAAGTAAAACAGTTAGAAACGCGCTTGCAGCAATATCAACGTAAGGACGTTGACCTGGCGACCTCACGTCAGTCACGGCATATAGAAAGCCCGGAACAGGAAAAGGTAGCAGTTGGTGTAGAAGCCGCTGTCAAGTCACGAGAGTCCTCAAGCGCGGTTGAACAAGCTGCCGGAAGCCATTCTCAGCTTGTGGGCAGCAGGACGCCCACTATCTGGGATGATGTGGGTTATGATGCGGATGAGATAGCAGGGACGATAGAAGAAGAATCCCGTGTTCCAGCAAACGTAAAAAAGAGCGATGTAGAATCAATAACTTCTCCCCATCTGGATTCGCAAAAAATCCTGCAACTGGAAGATGTTTCGCGAGCATATCGGATGGGGTCGGTGGAGGTGAAAGCCCTCAAAAATGTTACCCTCAGTATAGCCCGGGGGGAATTCATCGTTATTTTGGGGCCCAGCGGCTCAGGTAAGACCACATTGCTGAACCTTATCGGAGGCATAGATTCGCCCAGTTCAGGAGAGATACTTGTAGATGGTATCGATATAAGCACACTGGATGATAAGAGCCTGACCGATTACCGTCGTAAAAATATCGGTTTCGTTTTTCAATTTTTCAACCTTATTCCGACGTTGACGGCAAGAGAGAACGTTGAATTTGCCGCTGAGCTGGTCAAAAAGCCCAGAGATACTATGGAAATGCTGAAGATGGTTGGCCTCAAAGAGCGGGCTGACCACTATCCCAGCGAGCTCTCCGGCGGGGAACAGCAGCGACTTGCTATAGCCAGAGCACTGGTAAAAGACCCGCCCATCCTGCTTTGTGATGAGCCTACCGGAGAACTCGATTTTGAGACTGGCAAGCACATCCTGAACAAATTGCGGATGATAAACAAGGAAGACCACAAGACCGTGCTGCTCGTGACTCACAATACAGCAATAGGAGATATAGCGGACAGGGTGCTCAGGCTCCGCAGCGGCGAGATTGTTGAGGTCAGACCTAATCAGCATCCGCTCGACCCACTGGAATTGAAGTGGTAGGGCGCTATGAATAAGCTTCAGCGTAACCTTATTCGAGACCTAGTTACTTCCAAGAGTCTGTTCCTGGCAGTGGCTATAGTCATTTTGCTGGGTGTGGCGATCTTCGATGCTTCCTCTATAGGTTACCAGAATCTGAAAAGCTCGTATGACTACTCATATGAAACTCTGCGCTTTGCCGATTTCACCGTCAAAGTTGTGGAAGCGCCTTCTGAAACCACTGATGAATTGAAATCGCTCCCGGGTGTAGAAGCCGTTACCGGCAGGATAAACACCGATATACCCATCACCCTTCCCGGAGATGAAAAGAAGAGAGTGCTGGTACGTGCGATAACTCTGCCCTCCGACTTTCGCCCAGAAGTCAACGATGTTAAGGTAGAACAAGGCTACTACTTCCAGAGCGACGAAAGCAATGTCCTTCTGGTGGAGAGGAACTTCGCTGAATACCACGAATTGAATCCCGAAGATACTGTATTGCTGACCGTGGATAACCAAGAGGTTGCATTTAAGGTCGCAGGAATAGTCACCAGTCCAGAGTATATCTGGCCTGCTAAGAGCCGTCAGGAACTGCTGGTCTCACCCGAAAGCTTCGGGGTTATTTTTATTTCTGAGGACACGATGGCCTCACTCACGGGTGACTCTGTTATCAACGAGTTTTGCGTTATCGTTGATGAAGGAGCGGACAGGGCCGCTGTAATCGAAGAAGCCGAAGCTATACTTGCGCCGTACGGAATAAAGGAGGTGGTCCCCGCGGAGCAGCAACCCAGCAATGCTGCCCTCAGTATAGACATTCAGGAGATGGGAAATATGGCGC
>DATKWL010000170.1:0-3656 GCA_035529555.1 Dehalococcoidia bacterium
TGTAAGTATGCAGCACTTATCCCCACCAGAGTGTGCTGGATACAATACACCCCATGTTTTTAGCTTCAATTTGGCGGTAAGTCAGAAGTGGTAGCGTCCCTATAGACCCAAATACTCTAGGCAAAGTGCTCCGAAAACACTTCATTCCGAAACGCTCGTGAGATTGACAAATAGCAGTTCGCTGTTATAATTTACATAATAACCTGTTTAAAGTTTGCTATTCTCCGACCTGTTCTTTACAAAGGTATCTCCCAGGCCATGGATGATCAAACTCCAATCAGGACATAAAAAGGAGGTCATCCATAGCATATACAGACAAAACCCTCACTTGCTCGGATTGCGGCACAAGCTTCACCTTTAGCGCTTCCGAGCAGGAGTTCTTCGCTTCCAAGGCCTTCACCAATGAGCCCCGGCGTTGTCCCAACTGCAGGGCAGCCAGAAAACAAGAGCGCGGTGATGGTGGGTATGGCAGTGGAGGTGGAGGCTACCGACAGCAGAGAGAAATGTATCCTGCTGTTTGCGCCACTTGCGGCAAGGACACCCAGGTACCGTTCGAGCCCCGAGAGGGGCGCCCGGTGTACTGCTCTGACTGCTACTCAAAAACGAAGCGGTAGAGACAAGAGAAGCAGCTGGCCTCTCCAGCAAATCGGTTTGGTGGATTGGGCTGGGGAATATAACGGGCAGTTGGAAATGGTGCACGATTCCTCTTTTGTGACGCATTGTGTTGTTTGCATCACACTATGTCCTTCGCTTTTAGCACTCATAAGTACTTCCCCGGTAAGTGCCCCTAAGTTGATTTGACTAGGACCTCGCATAGCCACGACATTGTGACTGACAATTTTGAAGAGCCTATCGAGGCATGGTGCCTTTGGGGAAGGGGGAATATAATCAGGTCAGACCCCATAGCGCCAAGGGTTACAAGCCACCGGCGCCTGAAGCTAAAATGCTCATACCCCTAATTCTGTAACTGGTACAACTATTGGGGGCTGGTCAGCATTGAGAATAGGGAGATATTCACCGCCTGGCGCAACACCTTAGACGTTGATGGATTACTGGGTATAATTGATGATATCGACCTCCGGGAGCATGCTAAAACACTTTGTGGGAAAGTCCTGCCTCCTGCAGAGGAGAGAGACTGGGAAAAGGCATTAGCTGACTGCATACGCCGCCTGGAGGAGAGAAGATCGATAAACCTGAGGATCCAAGAGAAGTCACTCCTTTCCGATGCCGAATCCACGGGAAGGAGTCAAGATATAGCTGCTTTGCAGCAAAGAGGGGTCGAGATTAACTTGAAGCTTAAAGAGGCCTTCGAAAATACAATGCAGACAACTTTTAGCCATAGAGAGGATCAATGAAAGACGCATCGAAAGAACTCGAAGAATTTCTTTATGAACAGGGTGACCTTTTGCCAGAGGATATCTTGGCCTCAGGGGCAAAAACAGACGACATCTTCGCCTCTGTGCCCAAGCCTGAAGAGGTAGAGCCCAGAGATGACATCTTCGCTTCTGTGCCACAGCTCACTGGGAAAATAGAGCATGAGGACGATGTCTTTGTACCCCTTGCTGAAGGCAAGACTGAAGTGGCGGATGAGCTAGGGATTCTGCCTGAGGAACCCACTGAAGCTGACATCTGGGAGGCAGAGCCTGAAATCGAAGTGGCGGAGCCGACAGGGCTGGAACTCGAGGAGATGATCGATGACCCGGTAAAGATGTACCTTCGCGAGATGGGGCGGGTTTCCTTGCTCAGCGCTAGAGAAGAAAAGCTTCTGGCGAGAAAGAGGGAAGAAGGGAAATACATCAGAAGGATTGAAGAGGAGTGGCTGAATAAAAACGGACAGTTACCTTCTACTACCGATATTGCAGTCGCCCTGTTAACCAGGCTAGGGCAGGCTTCCAATTTCGTAACTGCTCTGCAAGAAGAACTAAACCTGCCGCGGTCGCCCAGCGTGAGGCAGCTAGTTTCTGATCCAAAATTGCGGAACGCTATAGATAACGAAATCCAGCAGCAACTGTCGAAAGAGGTGGGGGAGAAAACCGCTACTGACCCAGGTGCAATAGAACGGACTCTGAAGGATTTCTCGCTCCTTATAGCTATTATACCCCCTGACCTGCTTCGCGTCATTGGCGATAAATGTTCATTCCCCGAACTGAACAGCCTGCTCTCTAAGCCAGAGTTTCGCAAAACCATCGAGCCCCTGGAGCCCCGATTGCGAGGACATTGGGAGCATGCAAAGGAAGAAGGCACCAAAGCACAGCAACACCTGATTGAAGCCAACCTTCGCCTTGTGGTCAGCATAGCTAAAAAATACATCGGCAGAGGCATGTCCCTCCTCGACCTCATTCAAGAGGGCAATATAGGGCTCATCCGGGCAGTCGAGAAATTCGACTATCGAAAGGGATACAAGTTTAGCACCTATGCTACCTGGTGGATTCGCCAGGCTATCACCAGAGACATAGCCGACAAGGCCCGCACAATCCGCATACCGGTTCATATGGTAGAGACTATAAACAAACTTATCCGAACGAGTAGGCGCTTATCACAAGAATATGGTCGCGAGCCGACCTCAGAGGAAATCGCCAGGGGAATGGGTATCTTCCCTGGAAAAGTAAGGGAGATTATTAAAATATCTCAGGAACCGGTGTCGTTGGAAATGCCTATCGGGGAAGAGGAGGATAGCCACCTGGGTGACTTCATCGAAGACCGCTCCACCATGCCTCCAGTCGAAGCTGCTTCCCTCAACCTGCTCAAAGATCAGGTCGAGGAAGTGCTCTCCACACTTACTCCACGAGAAAGTCGTGTGCTTCAGCTGAGATTCGGTCTTGGAGACGGGCGCAGTCGCACCCTCGAAGAGGTCGGGAAAGAATTCGGAGTCACCAGGGAACGTATACGCCAAATTGAAGCTAAAGCGCTTCGTAAATTACGCCACCCCAGCAGATCAAAGAAGCTGAGAGATTACCTGGAGTAAACTGAGCTTCCCCTTCTTGAACACCGACCAGCAAGACACTGAGGAAGAAACTGCACTTGCTGGCGATAGCGATTGCTGTGAACTGCTCCGCTCCATATTGGCTCGTTAACATAGACATCGCCATTTCGGATCTTAATGTTAAAGCCACATTCGGGATTGGTACAAACCCAGACCTTGTAGTGAATGGGTGCTCCCTGGCTTCCAAAATCTGATAGGGGCACCAGATCGCCAGTATTGCATTTCTGGCATTTGGGGAAAACGATTTAAGATGTTTATATTGCACGAAAGTCCAGAATGTGACTCCTGCCCCGGTATGCAGCCCTATATCACATGCTCTGTTCCATCTTCTCGGTGGAGAGCCCGAGGGCAGGAGTAGTTGATGCAGTGGGAACCTTTTTCTCGTAAATTTCGTCATAGTAAATGAAGCGGAAAATCACGAAGGTTGCGGGAGGTAAGGGGAACAAGATTGAAGACAAGCGTTCTTAAGGCAGTTGTGAACACCCGCTATCTGATCTTAATCATTACCATTTTGATGCTGGTGGCCTACAGCACAAGAAGCCCAGCAAGTCGAAGAGGTTAACAAATACAGCATGAAGCACTACAAGGCGGTGGTAGGTTTGGCTTGACAGCAGGAGAATGTTGCAGGAAACTAGTTAATACTGAGGCACTACGGCGGCATAGGAAAGAAGCA
>DATKWL010000171.1:0-5975 GCA_035529555.1 Dehalococcoidia bacterium
TAACACTGATTCGTCTCTTGTCATTGCGAGGAGTACCCTTTTCTGTCATTGCGAGGAGTGTTAGCCAACAGATTCTTCGCTTACGCTCAGAACAGGCTCCGCAATCTCAAAGCGAGATTCCTCGCTTTCGCTCGGAACAAAGATTGCCACGCTTCGCTCGCAATGACAAGGAAGTATTTCTTAGTGTTATAAACATAGAATGTGTCACCCATCTATCTGAACTACATCATTGAGGCATATTAACTAGCCACTTCTAAAGAAGAGCGTTACCCAGCCCAGCCTGGGCACATTGAGCATTACCCTGCCCTTCACCTGCTCTGGGGATACCGGGTCCATATCGGCAACACTATTGGCGTCCCCTTTAGTTATAAAAAACTTTGAACCCTCCGTTTCTTGAATTTCAATCACCCGGTGTATCACCATCATTTCTCCCTGTCGGAACTCGATGATATCGCCCTCCCTGATGACATCGGGAGACACTTTGCTTGCTATCACCATGTCGCCCAGGTTCAAAGCGGGGCTCATGCTTCCTCCAGCCACTGTTGAAGGATAGAAAGGAAGAAGACCCAGGGAGAACCACAACAGGGCTAAAACTACTATGCCGGCCACGGTCCAGCCAACTATAGAGCTTCCCCCCCGAACTCGCCTCTCCCTCCTGGCAATCCTCAATTGCCCTGAAGACAGGCTTTGCACCGCCAGGAAGCCCAGTGCGGGCACTATCGTTCCCAGCAGAGCCTTGATGCCCCAGGAAAGGTCAGGCAGTATCGGGGAGAACCACTCAAAAGCTTGCAGAACCCCCCGATAGGCTATGGCAGGTATCGGTCCTCCCAGGAAAACCAGGAGGCAAGCCAACAGGTTCTCGGCTAACAGTGGAATGCCGTCTCCGCCCAGGAAGGTAACGGTTGCCAGCGGCTCGCCCAGCCCCATGAACCGACCCAGCGGCAGGCTGAGCATAGTGAAAAGCAGGGCTACCACCGCCAGAATGAGAATGGTGTGCCGTTTACCAAATCTATTGATGATGTAGGCTCGGCTGAGCTCCATCGCCACCAATGCTGTGCCGGCAAATATCAGGTTGATGAAGATGCTCTGGGGGGTGAAGAGGTAAGGGCTCTTGCCAAAGCCACAGAACAGTCCGCCAATAACCAGGCAAAATACCTGGAAACCGCCAATCATCACCGCCAGTTTTGGTAAGTCCTGGCGGAGCTGCCATTTGCCTGTGGGCTGAACACGAGGTAGTCTCAGGATAAAGAAAATTAGGCCGCCCCATATTATCGGCTGCACGACATAGGTAGTTATAACGCCATGACCTATGCGGGGCAGCGCCAGATTTATCACCAGGTATATCGCTGCAATTAAGCCAAGGATAATATAAGCTGCCCGCCTGGTTTCCATCACACTCTAATGTTACTGCAAAATATCGCTACCGAGGTATACTGAGCCCTTCAGTCCCGGCTGCTGCCTGGAGCCGGTCATCAGCACAGGAGAAAGCAACAGAGGATTGCAGCCTATCCCGCAAAACAAGAGCCGAGGCAAGATGTATGGCATCGAAGCCCCGCAAGTCATGTCTTTCAGCTAGTTCTCCCGCTAGAGCGATTACAGCTTCAGAGACATCTATAACCAGGTATGCTCCCCATTCTCCACGAAAATCGTCGACGACATGGCGGTATTCCTCCTCGCTGAGTTCTCTTTCCCGATGTTTCCTGGCAAAAGCAGCCCGAGCCTCAGCATAAGCAACGTTCGAGGTAGCCACCGCTTCTGCTTCGGAAACCTGGTCCCTGACCATTTGGGAACCCTCTTCCTCTATGTAGAGTTTGACTAACGAGCTGGTATCCAGGTAAAGGATCACCGTCTGCCCTCAAGGACGATATCAGCTACAGGCTTACCGCGGAGTGGCACAGGATGAGCAGAGCCGGTCGGCTTGCCACCTTTCCAGAAGGCGAACCCTCCTCTGACTAAACTCATCAGCCTCTCCATTACTTCCCCTCCCTCACTAGGCACGATGAGTGCTATCGGGCGCCCCCGGTCGGTCACAGTAATGTGTTCTCCTTTCTTTACCTGCCCGATATAATGACTGAACTTGTTCTTTAACTCCTTTATTCCTACCCTGTACATCTTTCCCTCCATCTGGCAGCCAGGCTGTTTAATTTTGCTCTAGTTTTGGATTCAAATTTGTGCTGACCATCCCGGAATTTCTTCACCTCCAAATTTTGTAGTGCGACCCTTCAGGGTCATGCAGCACGAGGCTAAAGCCTCGCACTACATTTTTAAACACCTTCGTAGCCACAATATACGTTAAAGTGGTCACCTTTGTCAAGCTACCATTTGCTGTAAAAACCCATTGCACAATGAAATTATAGTTAGACACAAAACCATTTATAATCTCACTTGCTTTCCTGGAATGTCAAATCCCCCTTACTCCCCCTTTTCTAAAGGGGGATTTAGAGGGATTTTTATACGAACTTATGCGGGATACTATACATCACGCCTATATCGCGTGGTATGAAAGGCTTTACGACTATTTATGAATAGCTAAGGGGTGTTCCAGCAAGTTGCATCCAGGATGACTTCAAAGTGGTAAGTATGTCTATATCTCCAGGTTGTTCAGGGCATCGCAGATGTTTTTCATTATCTCAAACTGCTTATCTGTGGGGGGTTCGGTAGCTGGAGGGACATGCTTGTCTTCTATGGCTTGGACTATTTCGGACAGGGTTGCCGATGAGGGGTTAGCCAGACCAAGATACCCGTATCCCTTAATGGTGGTGATATCATGCTCATTATCAGGGTTAAGGCGTGGCAGGGGTTCGGTCTCCATATTCAGCCTGGTTGCCAGGTAATGAGCTAGAAACTTGTTCGTCATATTATTCGCTGGGTTTTCCTCGTCCCAGGTAAGCCACGAGACCATGTCCGTCATGTTGGTAGGGCCCAGCCAGGTTGAGTTCTCATCGATACTCTGGAGCCAGCCCTCTATTTCATCCTCGGTGTAGGTATTATGGCTGTCCCAGTTTTTCCAGAAGCCGATGGTGCCGCCGCAGTCCCATTCGCCCGTGGTTATTGTGCCCTCGATGGTCACGGTATCTGACCAGTGAGCATAGCCAACACCGGTACCAGCCAAGCAAATTAGCAATGCAAAACAAATAAGCCCTAACTTGCCAAATCCCTTTCTCATCTTCCTATGGTTCATTTCCTAGTCACCATCTATTTTCACGGTAAAGGTATAAGTCGTGCTCTGCGTTGCGCTATCGTTGACATGCACATCGATGAATCCGTCTGTCTTTGCCCCGGGCCCCAGGGTTGTTCCTACAAGGTTCGAAGGTCCAACACTAATTTTAATTGCGGGGGGCGCCGTGATATTCACGCTGGTTATGTTAACATCCAGGCTAGCAGTATTCTGTATCGTGAAATTTATTCGGCATTCGTAGCCAGGATAGGCATTGCTGATGGTTACCGTGGCATTCGTAGCGTTCGTTGAGTCTATAACACAAATGCAGCAGCCAACGTCCTTGTCCTGCCCCGGGTCAATTCCCACCGGGTCGTTGCACAGGTCGTTACAGGAGCAAGAGGTAAATATCGGGTCCTTATCTCCCCCCTGCTGAATGCTGCTGCCCGGCGACATCGCCTGCGAGGAGCAGCCATATCCGCTGAGCAAAGTGCAGCACAGCACCACTATCAGCAGTGCTAACCATACCCTGTTAGTCACAGTCCTGTTTTCAGTCATTATCTATCTCCGGCTCGATTCAACAACAAGCCTCTCTGGGTTCTAGCGGGGGCTTAAAGCCCCCGCTAAGTTGCTTTGCTCATGGCAATAGCTTACACCTCGTTCCAGTTCCAGTACACGAATTCAACAGTGAAGACGTATGTCGCCCCCTGTTCGGCACACTGTTCCACATGTATCCGACCCGAGTTGTCCCTCTGGTAGTTGCTTCCCCAAGAGTAGGGGTCAATCTGTTCTCCAATACTGTCCCACGCTTCAACCGTAATGCACTCTGGCGCGGTCACTATTATTCCCTGCAGTGCCGCTGGTATAGTCCCAACGTTTCTAACAGTGACATGCCAGTAGACCTCATAGGAGGGGTAGGCATTGGTAATTGTTACGATTGCTCTCTGAGGGTCCTCCGGGTCTATTACTATCGTGGTGTCGGCTACATCTTTGGTATACCCCGGGTCTATACCAGCGTCGTCGTCAGCGGCGCTAATGATTACTAGGTTCAGGTTACCCGTTGTTACCGTGCCATCAATTGTAACCACCTTCTCCCAGTGGGCAAAGGCGGCTCCGGTGATGGACAAGCATAGAGCCAGGGCTAACAGGACAATTCCAGACTTTCCTAATCTTCCTTTCATAGGCTTTTACTCCTTCCAGCCTGGCTCCGCTCAAGCCTCATTCCAGTTGTAGTACACGTATCCCACAGTGAACGTGTATTCGGCACCTTGGGCAAGACCTTCCTCAAAGTGCAGGGCCCAGTTTGCCACTACCTCGTCACCTGCGTCTATCTGACCCCAATTCTCCCAGGGATCCACGAAAGTCACACAGAGGGTGGCAATCAGTTCATTGCCTTCCCATACTCCGTAGCAGTCAGGCGGGCCACTTATCCACACGAGCGTAAGTCCGGCAGGGGGGGTAATGATCACGTCGTGGAGGCCGGCGGGAACGGTTCCAACATTATGCAGGTCAAACATTCCATGTACCCACAGGCACGGATAGGCATTGCCAACGGTATAGCTCACTGTATTAGCTGCCTCATCGACAATGCAGTTAACTATAGCGACGGATTTCTCTTGGTCTGCCCAGATGTCGCCTGAAGGTATCAGGTCAAGCGTACCCGTTGTTACCGTGCCGTCAATCGTTACCACCTTCTCCCAGTGGGCGAACGCGGCGCCGGTGATGGACAAGCATAGAGCCAGTGCCAAGAAGATAAGCCCAAACTTTCCTAATCTTCCTTTCATTCTTCCTCCTTTTTTATAAGCTATCAGCTTTCAGCGAATAGCTTTCGGTTAATAGCTTTCAGCATTTAGCCATTGCTGATAACTGAATGCTTTTTCTCCTTTTGCCCGATTTGAGATTGCTTCCCCTGCTTTTGCAGGGGCAGGCTTGCTTCGCTCCTCGCAATGACAGGGGGAAACCCTCACAATGCCGAAAACCGAAGAACCTGACAATCACATTTGAGATTTCCCCAGATCGACCGCTCCATGCCCCTTCGGGGAAATCCTAAATCCGAAGCTCCAAATCCTAAATTTAGGATTTAGTGTTTAGAATTTCGAGCTTGACCCTTAGGGTCTAGAGCCTGGTATTATCCTTTATCTCAATCATCTCATCGGGCATATCTAAACTTCACCTCATCTTTGATTTAAGGTGTGCCTTGTCGCCCCAGACCGACCAGCTTCCCCAAGATGAGATTGCCACGCTGCCTGCTTCGTCACTTTGTTCCTCGCAGCTTCGGCTCGCAATGACAATCCAGAGCAAGCCCAAGGGCATCAGCACAGATAGTAGTCATTTTTAGCATCTCAATGCTTATGTAAATCACTCTACCAAACCTTGCTCATCAGGCACAGTGATTTAATACTGGAACTATCTTCCAGAACTATGTTCTAGAAGATTATCGCTTTCACCGGAGAAGTTGATGTGGTCTAATTTTGAGTACGATGTCCGATGTGTCACTACGTTTGCCCGATGAGATAATGAGAAAATTAGACGAGCACCGTGGCGATGTGGGCAGAGCGGAGTTCGTGGAGTCCTGTGTTAATGGATTCCTCGCTAAGAAGGAAATCCCGGACATAGGATACGCTACCAGGGAGGAACTCGAGGAATTTAAACAGGGAATTAAAAAGCTAGAGAGTAAATTTATCGAATTCGTGCTGACTTACCTAATCGAGCTGGGGAGATAACTTTTCTTTTAATTTCTGGTATTTTTCCCTTTTGTTCCAGGCGTCGATTTCCCAACTGGGAATCATTTCCAAAAACGAGAGCAGGAGCTTGTCGA
>DATKWL010000172.1:0-6386 GCA_035529555.1 Dehalococcoidia bacterium
AACCAGCCAAAAAGTCAAACCGATCCAGCGTCCCCGTCCAGAGTCAAATCCCCAGAAAAACGCCAGGACGATATAGTGGGGTATTGCCAGAAGCCACCACTTAATCAGCACCAGACCTCGCGAGAGCTTCTCAGGGTAGGCCACTTCCAGGTCAGCAGGATAGCCGCCTTCCTTGAGCGTAAATGGTGGATATTTGTCGGTGCCCAAAGCCTGATAGCTGTAGAATCCCACGCGCCACGTCCAGCGCAGCACGCCTACATTGAAATTAAACAGATCTCTGGGATATTTCCCTGTAAATAGTATGGCGAACAGGCTGATGAGCCAGACCACGATAAAAGCCACCCATAAGAAAAACAGGACAAAATAATGAGGAATGAGCAGGAACCATTTTATCAGCCAAAGCGCCGGTGATAGCGGTTCGATTAAATCACCCTTGAGGGAGAGCGGGTACTTTCCCTCACCCTCAGGCTTGGCTGCTAATTCAGTTCCTCCCCCACCAACCCCCGTTACACCACCGGTGATTTGCGGTCCCTGCGTTCCACGAACCGAGAAGTAGATAATCAGAACCCCGATAATCAGGGCTACAATTCCACCGATTAGAAGGCCAAGGCCCATGCCGAATACCAGAGGCACCTTAACACCGAGCACCACATCCACGTCAACGCCAGGGGAGCCATCTTCATTCATCACCACCAGCACCCAGCTACCCGTCTCAAGGTCCCACTTGATGGCCTTTGTACCCTTACCATGTGCCGACTCTTGCCAAAAAGTCTCGGAGATCGGCGCAGTAGGCACAGCATCGCCAGGATGATTCCTATAGTCCAAATCGGAGCCATAGTACCAATCAGTGGCATGCAACCTGAAGTGGACTACCTCGTCATACTCCACGTCCTCCAGATAGTCCTTCACAGCATCCTCGTCGGCTATTCCAATGAAAATACCTTTGGCAGAATTGTTATTCGAGCCTTCAACTTTAATAGTTATCAGCTCGTTCACATCGAGTAACCACGCCATGCTCAAATCAATATCGGCGGGATAGGTGGTAATAGCATAGGAGGACTTATCGAGATGCACAGTTCTTGTTGTGATATACCCTTCGTCGTCCTTGAGAGAACTATCTACCCAGAGCAATACGCCGCCTCCAAACAAGAGGCCCAGCGATATGAGGAGAATAATTACCCCGAAAACCAGTGCCACAATTCTTCCAGCGGTCATAGCTACACCTCCTCCACTTTGGGCATTGTAACACCGCACACGAGGCTGGTCAACAGCCATATATCGATAATACCTTGACAGACTTCGTATCGATGTTAGAATTATCACTAACCTGCTAATATTACTGGAATAATCGGAGGCAGTTCATGAAGCTTTCCACCAAGGGACGCTATGCTACACGGGCCATGTGCGACCTAGCCATGCACTTCGGCGAAGGACCCATCATGGTGAAGGATATCTCGAAGAGGCAATATATCTCAGAGCGCTACCTGGAACAGATATTAACTCCTCTCAAGCTGGCCGGGCTGGTCAGGGTCACCCGCGGGGCACGTGGGGGCTTCGCTTTAGCCAGGCCGCCCTCGGAAATCAGACTGCTTGATATCATCTACACCGTCGAGGGCTCGACAGCACCCGTGGAATGTGTGGACCATGCGCAGGTCTGTCCACAGAGCGGTTCATGTGCCAGCAGAGAGGTCTGGACGGAGATAAAGAGGGTCACGGATAAAGTGCTGGAATCCACTACCCTGCAACAATTATTGGAGAGACAGAAAAATATAAACGCCAGACGAAAATAAACAGTACTTTTGTATAATTTACGTGAATTCAAAAAATCTGTCATATCCCCTAAAAGTACACGCAGAAAATTCAACAAAACTCTTGACAATGCTTTTCTGATTGCTATAATCGCATTATTAGTAAAATGATGATATTACTTGTAAAACACTTGCTCGAAGCTGTTCATGAAGCTCATAATGGCAGACTATTATGTGGATAAATCGTACCCAGGACTCTTTATCTGGCTGATAATTAGAGTTAAGATTTAGATAATGAAAAAGCGCTACTATTTGTTCCTGATACTGGGACTATTATTGACAGGACTGCTACTCTTTTCTGCCTGCCCGGAGCAGGCAGCTATCCCCGCCCCAACTCCATCTCCCGCTCCAACGGTCACTGCTACGCCTGTTCTCACAGCTACACCATCGCCAACACCTATCATTACATTGGCTCCCACAGCCACACCGTCGCCCACACCTACTCTTGCACCTACACCTACGCCAACTCTTACCCCAAGTCCTACTGCCACACCGACACCAACGCCATCGCCCAGTCCAACGCCGACCCCGGTTCCACCAGCGGGAGGAGGCATATACATACCGCCTGCACCTACACCAACACCCAGCCCATCACCTACCCCTTCTCCTACCCCTACCCCTACGCCTACACCCACGCCTGAACCTACACCTACGCCGACTCCGACGGCCGAGCCTACGCCAACTCCGTCACCATCGCCGACACCTACGCCCAGCCCGTCACCCACACCCACTCCTGAGCCAACACCTACGCCTACCCCGGAGCCTACACCCACACCTACACCGACTCCAACGCCGGCACCTCAAGCCAACTTTTCGGGTGACCCTACAGAATGTATTGAGCCAACTACAGTGTCTTTCACTGACCTCTCAACGGGCGAAATAACAACATGGTTTTGGGATTTCGGAGATGGAGAAACCAGTTACCAACAAAATCCAACAAATTGGTACCATGAGAATGGTTCATACACAGTCTCACTTACTGTCACAGGACCAGGCGGAACCGATCAAATGATTATAACTGACTACATTCATGTCTCCGGTTGCGGTACCTGAGGGTGATAGAAGAGGCGCCGGTGCGGCGCCTATAAGGAAATAGTTTCAATCACAATCGGGGGACGGACAGAAAAAACCACTTAGTCCAAATCAATCCCCTTCGATGTTATCAAAAGTCCTCAATATCACTTCGCAGAGCGCCGGATGTATATGCATGCCCTTGCTCAGGCTGTCTATATCACCACCGCCTGCCATGGTGTTGATAACTTCCTGGATAAGCTCAGGGGCATAGGGGCCTATAATGTGAAAGCCCAGTATCTTATTGGTATGAGCATCAACTATAGCCTTGGCAAAGCCTTCCTCTTCCATCATAGCTTCACCCTTAGCGGTAGTAGAATACTTTGCCCTCCCTATCAGTAGGTGATAGTCCTTCTTGGCGTTCTCCTCGGTCAATCCCACTGATGCTATCTGAGGATGAGAATATACGGCATGAGGCGCAGCACTGTAATCCATCTTCACTTTCTTTTTACTGGTGGCGTTGTGCCAGGCGATGGCTGCCTCTCTATTCGCCACATGCGTAAACATCTGTTGCCCGTTTATATCACCTACAGCGAATATATTTTTCTTCGTCGTCTCCAGATAATCATCCACTTTGATAAAACCCCTCTGGTCAACCTCCACCCCCGTATTCTCCCCCTTTAACAAATCTGCATTTGACCTTCTGCCTACAGCTATCATGATTTTCTCGGCAGAAAGCCTCATTACTTTGCCCGTGGTTCTATTCTTCGCAACGATAGCGATACTGCTCCCGCCTTTCTTGATTTCCTGCGCCTGGGTGTTAGTGTAGACCTTCATATGCTTTTTAAGTTCTTTCTCCAGTAACTTCGACATCTCAGGCTCCTCGGATTGAGCCAAACGGTCAAGCATCTCAATAATGGTTACTCTGGTGCCCATTGCCGCAAAGAAATGGGCATATTCCACAGCGACATACCCGCCCCCGATTATAATCAGACTTTCCGGTTTTTTCTGGAGCTCCAGCACATTTTCATTCGTTAGGTATTCCACGCCATCCAGACCCTTGATAGGTGGTATTACGGGACGAGACCCCGAGGCGATGAAAATTTTCTTGCCCGCTATCTTCTTGCCTCCTACCTCCAGAGTATAATCACTGACGAAATGGCCCTCCGTCTCGTAGAAATCGAGGTTCTTGGATTCTTTGATACCTTTTCTTACATAGGCCTGGCTTTCCTGTCTGCTTTTTCTCATGCGTTTCATTATCGCAGCGAAGTCAACGCTTTTTATTTCAACTTCAATGCCAAGTTTCCCGGCCTCCTGTATATCCACTACTCTATCAGCCGCATATATCAACATCTTCGAAGGCACACAGCCCAAATTTAAACAGGTGCCCCCGATAGGCCCTTTATCCACCAGGGCCACTTTCAATCCTTGCTCGACTGCTTCATCGACAATAATCATGCCCGCCCCGGACCCAATGACTATGACATCGTAATTTTTCATATCAACCCCCTGCCCGATTTATCTACTCCCCCTATTTACATCGGCAGTAATATGATAAGTAAATGGTAATGAACAAATCATAAAATAGGCTGCAAAAAGGTTAAAAAGTTATCACATTTTCTAAAACCTTGCAGGGGCGTCCTTCCAAAGAAGGACGCCCCTGCAACAATCAATACCCTTCACGATAAGCTAACCCTACCTTATATTCACACTACCATTCGAAGTCCTGATATACAGGTCAGCCTCCCCCTCCCCGATTTCACCCACAAGCCTGTCTTTTTTGGTCACCGTAGCCAGTATGGGCAATTCACTGGATACATCACCGTTACTGGTCTCAGCATCGAGGACAACGCTGGGTGTACCCAGAAGTTTCACATCGACATTGCCATTGCTGGTGACCAGACGATTACTGCCACCCGCAGTCATATTACCGTTAAATGATATGCTGCCGTTGCTTGTCTGAATATCGAACTCTCCTTCGGATGCATTGATGTGAACAGAACCATTGCTGGTCCTTAAGAAAGCCGACCCTTCCATAGACTCAACCTCAATACGGCCATTGCTTGTCCTACCCTCAAAATCCCCCTTGACATCATCGAGAACCAGCCTGCCGTTAGAAGTTTCAAGCGAACCAGACCCGCTAATTCCATGTAACTCAATCAAGCCATTGCTCGTGTTAAGCTCGAGATTGGTTGCAGCCGGCGCTGTTACTGTAATATCAGCCCCACCCATACCCCAGAACCCCCAATGCCTCTCGACTTTAACATCAACCGTTATAATGTCGCCTGTTTGACTGACCTCATATTTGACTCTGGGAGCATCCCTCAAAGTTGCCTCAATAAGGACTTCATTGCTGGAACCAGCATTGATCTCGATATTTCCATTCTCGCTCTTTACTATTATTCTAGGCTGGCCTATTACGGAGAAACTATCCTCACGGGTCTCCGTCGGCCCGATGCTGCATCCCGCATTCACGAAAAGTAGAAGCACGACAGACGCGATTGTCAGGGTTATGAGAATCAGATGCAGGAATGTTTTCCAGCGTGCAACCGAAGAAATAATCTCACCGAACGATATAGGCTTCATGTTTTCCCCCTTTCCCTCTTAGGCCAAATCCGACAAAAAAACCACGAGAAGCAATGCCTAGCTGATTCCGACTAATTGCATTTCAAAAGTCAGGTCTTTCCCTGCCAGAGGATGGTTTGCATCCAAAATCACGTTCGACTCGGAGACCTCAGTCACGGTTACAAAGAACATATTACCATCATCCTGACGTATTTGCAGATGCTGACCGATCTCAGGTTCAAAGCCCACCGGGAGTTTACTCCGCTCTACTACCAGCATCATTTCCGCACGATGCGAACCATAAGCCCTCTCAGCCGGTATTTGGATAATCTTCGATTCGCCCGGGCTCATTTCCAAAACAGACTGCTCGAAGTCAGGGATTACTTCAGATTTGCCAATGGTGAAACACAGAGGTTCGCTTCCAACAGAGGTATCGAATATCGTGCCATCTGCCAATTTGCCCGTGTAGTGAACATTTACAGTATCACCCTGTCGCGCTTTACTCATCATTGCTCCCTTTCTTATTCAGCAACCGAGCCATACGATAGAGACAAAAACTATATTTCTCCTCTGGCTTGGTAACCTTAGGAAGTTTCAAAATTAGATTTTGGGCAGGTTAAAGCTGTGTCTGTTTTGTTTATCAGAGCCCAGCTTGTCCTTAATGCAGGCGACGAATCGGTCCACTATCCACCCGTAGTATTCGGGTGGCATGCGACTCTTGGGCATGTCGGGAACTTCGTTGAAGGCATCAATGACCCACGGCTGGCCTGTATCATCCACACACCACTCCACCACATTTATGTCCATGTCCAAACAGGAGTTAAGCCGTATCGTCTGTTCTGTAAGTCTATCTCTGATATCCTCTATCTCTTTCAAATCAGAATATAAATATTCTCCAGCGCCCAGAGGCCGGGGAATCCACTTGATAAATAGAACATCTTTTTTGTCAATGCAGAATACGCGGTAGTAATGCTTATAGTTAATTTTCTGCTGCACCAGCCA
>DATKWL010000173.1:0-2757 GCA_035529555.1 Dehalococcoidia bacterium
ACCTACGGTATCGCCAACGCCTACTCCTGTACCGACATCTACCCCTACACCTTCAACAATGTGGGTAGAAAGCATAAGCTTCGAACCGAGTGGCAGCGATCTGGCAATTGAGTTTAAAGTCTTAAACCCGAGCCCTGTATATAGAGCTTGGCTAGCAGTAGAAATAAAGAGGAATGGCATGATATTAGCGAGAACATCAGGATACACTGACTCTTTAGGTGAATTCACTTATTGGGTACGCTCTGCTCCCACAGGTTATTACTCTGTGAAAGTGTATTCCGTGAGGCATACTTCATACACATGGGATACAACAAAGGGAGTGAGCACGGCAAGTTACAATTACTACTGATATATGATTTTCAGGTAACGAGACCAATTTGAGACAAAGGGCGAGGTTTGAAACCTCGCCCTTTATTTTTGCCGTACGTAAGTGAGAGATTAAAGCGAGACAGAAGCAATAGAACAGTTTATAATAGCATTGGCGGGCAATTCACTTTTACACTCTTTAATCGGAGGTCCTGATTGTGAAAGTTCTGGGTATCATGGGCAGTCCCAGGATAAAGGGAAACACAGACCTTTTGCTTGAGGAGACCCTGAAAGGGGCCCAAAGCCGGGATGCTGAAACAGAGAAAATAATTGTAGACAAACTCAAGATAGCTCCCTGCAAGGAATACCTGGGCTGCTTCAAGGACGGCAATTGCGTTATCAGGGATGATATGGATACCATATATCCCAAGTTGCTTGAAGCCGATGTGGTAATAATTGCCTCGCCCATGTTCTTTTATGGGCTCAGCAGTCAGGCCAAGGCTCTGGTAGACCGCTGCCAGGCACTATGGGCGAGAAAACACATACTTAAGCAAAGCTTGTCTGTCCCGGTAAGAAGAGGTGTATTTATAGCAGTGGGTGCCACCAAAGGTAAGAGACTGTTTGAAGGTGCGGTGTTAACAGTGAGATATTTCTTTGAGGCTATTGGCGTAGAGTATGCGGACGAGCTTCTGATTCGTGGTGTGGATGCCAGAGGTGAGATAAAGCAGCACCCAACGGCTTTAGCGGATGCGTTTGAGCTGGGCAAGAGATTGGTTCAGGCATAGAAATTCCAACCAGAGGGGAGAGGCGATGGGCAGGCATAAGGATTTGGAAGTAGTGCACATTGCTCAGGGAGAGCTTGAAGCTAATGTAATTAAGTCTCATCTGGAGAGCGAAGGAATCCCCGTTTTGCTGGAATATGAGAGCGTGGGTAGGGTCATCGGATTGACTGTTGATGGTCTTGGTATGATTAAAGTGCTTGTGCCACGGGAGCTTGCTGAAGTGGCAAAGCAGATAATCAAACCCAGAGACACAGGACAGGGTGAGGTACAACCATAATCACTCTCTAAATAGATTGAATTTATCCAGGAATTCACTGAGAATGCAAAATAACAGCAGAGTATCTACAGTAAAAGTAAATACGGAAACGTCGGAGTCAGAACTGGCCGAGATTAGAGAAAAAACGAAGAAGGTTTTAAAGGGTTTCAACAGGAAAAGGGAGAACCTGGTAACTATTCTACAACAGATTCAAGAAAAAGTTGGTTATCTTCCCCGCGAGGCACTGCTCGAGGTTGCTCAGTTTCTGAATATGCCCCCCGTAGATGTCTATGGCGTGGTTACATTTTACAATCAGTTCAGGCTTAATCCACCAGGAAAGCACTCTGTCAGGGTATGTCTGGGCACGGCCTGTCACATGAAGGGTGGTTACATAATACTGGATGCCTGGAAGAGAAGATTGAATATTGGCCCCGGAAATACTACCCCTGACCGCGAGTTTGACATGGACACCGTAGCATGTGTGGGTTGTTGTGCCATGGCGCCTGTGAATGTAATTGACAAAAAAGTAGAAGGTAAAATGAGCCCCACCAGGGTGGATGGTGTTTTACTTGCACATAAGCTGGAGAAAGAGAAGAAGGCCGAGGGTAATCAGTGACATTTACAGCCTCGCCAGACGTAGCCGCAGCTTTTAAAGGGTTAAAAGAACATGCTCTATCCCGATGGCAGACCTTATGGGATGGCACTAAGCCAGTTATCATGGTCAGTGCTGCTACATGCGGCAGAGCAGCGGGCGCTTTAGAGGTACTGCAGGCGATAAGAGATGAGTTAGGTAAGGAACAGGATGGAGTTCGCGTAATCGAAGTAGGTTGTATGGGACATTGCTATGCGGAGCCTCTAGTTATTATAGCCAAGCCTGGCTATCCAGAGATTGCTTATGGTTACGTGACTCCTGAAATAGCTCGGCGACTGGTAAAGGACTATATACGTGGCGGGGATGTCTCTCCGGAATTTATTCTGGGCGCCTTTGAGCCTAATGAACTTGTCCCTTCAATATACGACCTCCCACGCTTCAGGCATGAGAAATATTTCATCCTGGAGAACATCGGTCGCATCGACCCCGAGGATATCTACCACTATATAGCTAAAGGAGGCTATGAAGCCTTGGCAAAGGCGCTTCAGATGCAACCCGAAGATATTATAGGGGAGGTCAGGGAATCTGGACTAAGGGGCCGAGGAGGCGCAGGGTTTCCCACAGCAAAGAAATGGGAAATCTGCAGGAGTGCTAGGTCTAAAGCAAAATATTTGATATGCAACGCTGATGAGGGCGACCCGGGAGCGTTTATGGACAGGGCAATCCTAGAGAGCGACCCGCACTCAGTTATAGAGGGCATGGTAATAGCTGCTTACGCTGTGGGGGCTCATTATAGTTATATCTATGTCCGTGCAGAATAC
>DATKWL010000174.1:0-4828 GCA_035529555.1 Dehalococcoidia bacterium
CCCACCGCAACGGGCAAAAGCAGCCTGGCGCTCGAACTCTGCCAGGTCTACAATGGCGAGATAATCAACGCCGACAGCCGCCAGGTCTACCGCTACATGGATATCGGCACCGCCAAGCCCACCAGAGAGGAACAGGCTGCAATTCCCCATCACATCATAGATGTAGTTGACCCGGACGAGGATTTCAGCCTGGCCTTATATCAGAGCAAAGCGCTGAAGGCAGTAGAAGACATAGAAAGAAGGGGCAAGACTCCGTTCCTGGCAGGCGGCAGCGGCCTCTATGTCTGGGCTCTTCTGGAGGGATGGCGCATTCCGCCAGTCCCGCCAAACACCGCCTTAAGGCAGGAACTTGAAGACAAAGCCAAAACAGAAGGGGGCAAAGCGCTTTATGATAAGCTGAAGGAAATCGACCCCGTCGCAGCAGAGCGCATCGACCCCAGAAATGTACGCAGGGTGATTCGTGCGCTTGAGGTCAGCCAGCAAGGCAAGCTTTTCTCAGAGCTTCAGGTGAAAAAGCCTTTTATCGATTCTGTTATCATCGGTCTGACCACAGACAGAGCAACCCTTTATCAACGTATAGATGCCCGGGTGGGCGGCATGATAGAGAAGGGCCTTGTCGCCGAAGTTGAAAGCCTAGTAGCAAGAGGCTATGGCTTCGACCTCCCTGCCATGTCGGGGCTGGGCTATAGACAAATAGGCAAGTTCTTGCAAGGAGAAATAGACCTGCCGACCGCCATACAGCATATCAAGTTCGATACTCATAGTTTCGCCCGACATCAGTACAACTGGTTCCGACTCAAAGACAATCGCATCAACTGGTTCGAGTTGGTAGAAGATACAAGTCAGGCCGTTCATCGTTTTGTGCAAAGATTTGTGGTAAAGTAAGACAAAGTGGAGGTTTTTTCATGGTCAAGCTTTCAGAGGAAGTTAAGACGATGATTGCCGAGATTCGCCCCGGCATAATAGCCACTGCGAGCAAAGACGGCAAACCGAATGTTTCAGCTAAAGGGTCGTTCCGCGTGCTCGACGATGACCATGTGATTTTCGCCGATATTAACTCGCCGCGTACCATAGCCAATCTCAGGGAGAACCCCTATATATCTGTACTGGTAATACATCCCAAAACCCTTAAGGGCTGCCGTATCTGGGGTAAAGGCGAGATACTAACTTCAGGCCCCCTATTCGACCAGTTGAACACAGAGTTCGTTGGCAAAGGCCTCAAAATAAACCAAGTAGTAAAGATCAAAATAGACAAGGTACAGGAGAGCCCATAGAAAAGAGGTGCAGGAAACCTCCTAACGGGAGACTGAAATGGACTTTATCAAGCTGCAGGCAACGGGCAACGACTTCATACTGATAGAGGCACGCCGCATGAAACGCGACTGGTCAGCGCTGGCTAAGGCTATGTGCCATCGCCGCTTCGGCGTAGGCGCCGATGGTATACTTCTGATTTCGCCCTCGAAAAAGGCTGACTTCTACATGAGGATATTTAACCCGGACGGCTCTGAGGCTGAGGCATGCGGCAACGGGTTGAGATGCGCTGCCAGGTACGCCATAGAGATGGGCCTGGCAGGCAAGTCCGAAATCAGGATAGAAACACCCGCAGGGATAAAAATAGCGCGAGCCAGGGGCAAAAGGAGCATACAAGTAAACATGGGCAAGCCCGTACTTAAGCCCGCCGCTATCCCTGTGGTTGTGAAGAGCAGGAAAACGAGTGATGGGACACCTGTTATTGATTTTCCTCTAACTGTAGGTAAAAAGAAGCTGAAGGTTACCTGTATTTCCATGGGCAACCCTCACGCCGTGTGCTTTATTGAGCAACGAGTTGATGAATTCCCTCTGGCTGAAATCGGGCCACAGGTAGAACATCATCCCATGTTCCCCAACAGGGTGAACTTCGAGATAGTGAATGTTCTCAACCGAAGCAAGCTCAGAGCGCGGGTATGGGAGCGCGGCGCCGGAGAGACCCTCTCCTGTGGTACTGGCGCCTGCGCTATCGCAGTGGCATCCAGGTTGAAGAAGATTACCGACAACCCCGTTGATATAATATTGCCGGGTGGCACGTTAACCATAGACTGGGACAGAAAAGGGGAAGTTCTGCTCAGCGGTCCCGCCGAGATAGTATTCGACGGTAAGGGGAAAGAATAATCAACCTGAAAGGAGTAGGAAAATGAGTTTTGTCATAGCGGTTTATGTCCCTGAAGGGATTGTCATGGCCTCGGACAGCCGTCAATCGGTGAACATCGAGGGCAAAAATCCTGAGGGCAAGTCCTTCAAGGTGGAGACTGTCAACTCCGACGCCATCATCAAAACATTCCTTCTGGATAAACACCAAATCGGCATTTCCAACTTCGGGCAGGACCTGATGGGAGGTGTTCCCATCGCCAGCCATATTAAGAGGTTTATGGAGGAGGAACTAACGCCCAGAGATGATGTAACAACTGTCCCCAGGAAGCTGGTTGATTACCTCAGGAAGTCCTTTGCTACCGCCGACGCCGGGTTTCATATCGCAGGCTACAGAAAAGAGGGCAAGGTAAGTGTCCCCTATGTTTACTCCTGCCATGTGGCTCGGAATCTTGTGGAGAGAAGAAACCTCAAACCGGACAGCAAAATCGCCTACGGGGCTACCTGGTCAGGACAGGGGGATATTCTCAGTTCAATCATTATTCCGGTAACAATAAAAGACGAGAGTGGAAACGACAAGGTTATACGCTCACCAGCGCCGGTTATCTGGGATGCCATGTCGCTTCAGGATGCCATAGACTTCTCCATATATGCCATAAGAACTACCATCGACACCATGCGCTTCCAGGCACGCCCCAAGAACGTGGGCGGACCTATAGATGTTCTTATTTTAACGCCAGATGAAGCCAAATGGATTCTGAGAAAGAGCTACCACGGCGAAAATGCGTAGTCATTCAAGTTGAGGCCTGGCTGATGTTAGAAGAAGCCCAGCGAGAGTTGAGCAATTTAGTCAACGCGATTCTCAGTGATGACAGAATTCGTTCTGAGTTTAATCTTTTCGATGCTTCAGTAAGTCAAAAGCTCTGGTCTACTAAATATTACTGTAATGAGCTCCTAAGGTTGGAAGTTCATAGCCCTAGCGTATCACCATCATTAAGTTATACGGAATCTATAACTGCAACAACACTTGTAACTCCGCTAATAGATTACGTAATAAAGCCTTTTGAGAATTACACATATTCAACAGAGTCACCAACAAGTAAAGCTCTACCTGAGGATATATTAGATTATTATAGGCATCTCAATCGCCTGCTGGACGGCTTTTTTATGAACGCCATGAGTGCTCTCGACACAATCGCACACCAAATATCAACTTTGTATGTTCTAGAGAAGATATACGAAGATAAAGATATATACATAGGCTTAGTTGCTGAGATGCTTCGTACGTATCATGATAATTCAAAAGTGCGAAAGGTAGTACGAGAAGTTGTGGATAGGGATTTACGAGAGGGCTGGTTTAAGGAATTTTCTCCATTTCGACACTGTACAACACATGAAAGTTTAATACTACTGGATGATATCCACATCATCCCAGACCCATTAACCCGGAACATACAAGTATCCGAAATAATATTGCCTGATAATCCTAAGGTAAGACCATTTACACAACACAATAAGAAAGAGGCAACGTCGTATTGTCAATCAACACTGAACAATATACAATCCCTAGTCTCTGAAATCTATAAAAGCATACTGTTAGACATTCATATAGCTGAATATAGATTGCCAATACCGCCAAACGTTTTAGTTTAGCTTTACACATGACAATGATAATCCCAATTTGCTAGCATATAACACGGAAAGGACCGAAACCCATGCAACTAGCCAAGCGAATCGAGAAATTACCGCCATACCTGTTTGTGCAGATAAGCAGGAAGATAGCGGAGAAGAAGGCTCAGGGTATAGATGTAATCAGCTTCGGCATCGGCGACCCCGATATCCCCACCCCACCCCATGTCATAAAGCGCCTGTGCCAGGCAGCCCGAGACCCGGCAAACCATCGCTACCCCGAGACCGAGGGCTTGCCTGAATTACGGAAAGCCATCGCCGAGTGGTATCAACAACGCTTCGGCCTGTCCTTTAATCCAGACAAAGAGGTGTTGCCTCTCATCGGATCTAAGGAGGGCATCGGGCATATCGCACTGTGCTTCATCGACCCGGGAGATGTTGCGCTTGTCCCCGACCCCGCCTATCCGGTCTACTCCATAGGCACCATGTTCGCCGGCGGGGAGAGCTATATCATGCCACTAACCGAAAAAAACAACTTCCTGCCCGACCTCGATGGGATACCACCCAAAGTTGCAAAAAAAGCTAAACTGATGTGGATAAATTACCCCAACAACCCCACAGCAGCGATAGCCGACCTCGGCTTCTTCGAAAGGGTAGTTGCCTTCGCCAAAAAATACGACATCGCAGTCTGCCACGATGGGCCATATACAGAGGTCGCCTTCGACAGCTATAAGCCGATCAGCTTTCTGCAGGCGAAAGGGGCAAAAGACATAGGAGTAGAATTCCACTCGTGCTCCAAGAGCTATAACATGACCGGGTGGCGCATAGGCATGGCCGTGGGCAACGAGAAGATAGTAAATGCCCTGATGAGGTTGAAATCGAACCTCGACTCGGGTGTTCCCCAGGCTATCCAACATGCAGCCATCGCTGCCCTTCTGGGAAATCAGGACTGCATCGCTGAGCATAACGCCATTTACCAGCGCAGGCGCAACAAGGTGGTAAAAACGCTTAAAAAGTTAGGGCTGAAGGTAGACTTGCCCCAAGCCAGTCTCTATGTCTGGGCAAAGATACCCGA
>DATKWL010000175.1:0-2558 GCA_035529555.1 Dehalococcoidia bacterium
GAAATGAGGCATAAGCTGCGGGCTCTGGAGCGTGAATGGGGGCAGGGCTTTATCGACCCCAGGGATACCAGGCCTTTCTTGATACAAGTAATCAAGACATTTGCCGGGAGGGAAGAGGGAAGGCCTCAACGCAAACACGAAAACATCAGATTGTAAGTCGCAATCACCGTAATTAGTTTCGGAGGTATTAGATGGCAGACGTGAAGGCAAAGCTTAAAAAAGTAGAGGAGCAAAGGCAGAGGTGGCTGGCAGGTGGAGATAAGGCTGCGATAGAGAAGCAGCATGGAAGGGGCAAGCTGACGGCCTGGGAGAGGATACAAAGGCTTTTCGACCCCGGGACGTTCCGTGAGATTGGCTTGTGGACGCAGGCGATGAAGACCGGCTTCGATATAGATGATCGTGAGCTTCCCCGGGATGCTGTGGTTGCGGGCTATGGGAAGGTCAACGGGCGCACCGTTTACTCCTATGCCCATGACTTCACCGTGCTGGCGGGCACACAGTCCATGATCCAGAACAGTAAGGTGGCCCGGGCCATGGAACAGGCGATGGAGGAGGGCATCCCCATGGTGGGGATGATTGACTCGGGTGCTATCAGAATCCACGACCTGTTCGGCAGAAACGGATTCAAAGTCCCTGTACGCGGCAGCCCGGTGGGCGGTGGCGGCGGGTTCATGTATTATCCTCCGCTGATGTCAGGAGTGGTGCCTCATATCAGCCTGATGCTGGGGCCCTGCTACGCAGGCTCGGCCTACTCTCCGATAATGGCCGACTTCGTCATCATGCGCCGGAACATTGCCTTCATGTCCGTGGCCTCGCCGCCCATACTGAAGGCGGTAACGTTCAGGGATGTAACCGAGGAGGAAATCGGTGGGGCGTTCTTACACTCCACGGTCACCGGCTCTAACGACCTGCTCGTCGACAGCGACGAAGAGGCCATAGACGCCAGCAAAAGGCTGCTCAGCTTCCTGCCCTCCAACTGGAGGGATAAGATTCCTGTCGTTAACACGGGTGACGACCCTAATCGCACCGATGAGCATCTTCTAGATATGGTTCCCGCGGATGTGAGCCAACCCTATGACATGCACAAGGTCATCGCATCCATCGTGGACAAGGGGGATTTCTTCGAGTTGCAGGCCCTCTATGCCCCCAGCATGATAATCGGCTTCGGTCGTTTGGTCGGCAAGACGGTGGGAATTGTCGCCAATAACCCGGCTGCCGGCGATGGCTGCCTCGATGTTTACACTGGAGACAAACAGGCGCGGTTTATCCGATTCTGCGATTGCTTCAATATACCGATAATCACCCTTGTGGACAGCCCGGGATTCTTACCGAGCCTGGAACAGGAACAGCACAGGGATGGGCTGGAGAGGAACGCTGCCAAGCCGGTGTTCGCTATCTGCGAGGCTACTACGCCCAGGGTCACCGTGTATATAAGAAGGTGCTGGGGTGCAGCCCGCCTGGTCATGGGCACCGAGCGCATGGGTGTAGATGCTGTATATACCTGGCCCACCGCTGATATGAGGGTAGAGGGTTATGATAAAGCAGCGGATGCGCTTTACAAAGGCGAGCTGGCGGCATCGGAGCATCCTGAGGAGCTGAGGCGGGAAATGATGAAACAAATACATGAAAAGTACGCCACGGCATATCATCTGGCAGGTATCCAGGGCGCTGACGATATCATCGACCCCAGAAGAACAAGACCGATACTAATAAACACGCTGGATAGATTGTCTCAGAAGCAGGAGCACTGGGAGGAGCTGGGTGAAGCAAGACCCTGGAGAAAACACTCCCTGATTCCGCTGTAACTCAAATCTGCTTGATTCAAATATTGTAGGGGCGACTCACTGAGTCGCCCCTACGTTTGTTGTATGTGGGCGTTTTATAACCGGATGTTTTCGTGTTTGCGCTGAGGCCTGGGCTCTTCTCGGTTGACGAAGGTTTTAAGGGCTTTGATGAGGAATGACCTGGTGTCTCTGGGGTCTATAAATTCCTGCGCCCATTCGCGCTCCAGTGACTTCAATCTCTGTTGCATTTCTGACGCACGCTGTGCATGTCTTGCTCGCAACGCGGCGTCGTCCTTTTCTCTCAGAGCCCTTAATTCTTTCTTGTAGATAATAGCAACTGCTGCCTCTGCTCCCATCAAACCTCGCTCCACTGTGGGCCAGCCTACCATGATATCGCCACCCAGCGCTGTGCCGGGCATGGCTACCGAGCCGCCGCCGTAAAGCTTTCGTATAGCTATGGTTATCTGAGGCACACTGGCTTCGGTATTGGAGAACACGACCTTGCATCCGTGCCTGATGAGGCCTCTGGTCTCCTCTTCAACCGAGGGCAAGAAGGCCGGTGTATCCGCCAGCCAGACCAGGGGTATATTGAAGGCATCGCAAAATCTGACAAATCGCGCCATCTTGTCGGCGGCATCCAGTGTCAGGGAGCCTCCCAGTACCTGTGAGTTGTTGGATATGAAACCCACAGTTTGCCCTCCCAGCCTGCCGAAGCCAACTATCAGATTGTTCGCCCAGAGAGGCTTAAGCTCAAAAAACTTGCCTTCATCTACT
>DATKWL010000176.1:0-3337 GCA_035529555.1 Dehalococcoidia bacterium
TGGACAGAAAAAATCTGCAGCGAGTTTGGACTCAAAGCTCTGATGCCTTTATGGGGTCTCAATCGCGAAGAGATACTAAAAGGATTTATCGCCGAGGGCTTTGAATCAATTGTAGTCTGTCTTAAGGCAGATATCCTGAACGATAGATGGCTCGGTCACAGGATTGACAAGAAATTCATATCTGACCTGCAAGCCTATGGCAAGAATTGCAGCTTAGATATCTGCGGCGAAAATGGAGAATATCATACATTTGTTGTAGATGGCCCTGCTTTTCGAAAACGTATCTCAGTAACCCTCGGAGACAAAGTGCTGAGCGAAGGCTACTGGTTTCAAGACATCGCGCAAGCAACATTAACGTATAAGGCCCATACCAATGAAAAGGCGTAACCGAGTAGCAATAGTTCTGGGGCTGCTAGCAATGGCCCTTATTGGGGCATTGTTGCTTGCCGCAGCTTTAGGTGCGGTTTCCATCCCGCCGCTGGACATCGTGAAAATGACCTTGAACAAAATCGCCATCTCCGATTTTCAAGTCACCTGGAATCCAGCCAACGAGACTATCATTTTCCAGATAAGGCTGATTCGAGTGATAGCAGCGGCGCTGGTAGGAGCAGCACTGGCTACCGCGGGTGTTCTGTTTCAAGGACTGTTGCGCAACCCTATGGCTGACCCCTACATCACTGGAACATCAGCGGGCGCTGCTCTGGGAGCCACCATTGCTATGATGCTGCCTCTCGGGCTTGCCTTTTCAGGGCTCGGCGTAGTGCCCATAGCTGCTTTCTGCGGCGCCCTGGCAACGATATTGCTGGTATACAACCTTGCCCGAGTAGGAAGCAGGACACCTATTATCAGCATGCTGCTCGCCGGATTTGTGGTAAGCGCCATGCTCACTGCTGTGATGAGCCTATTGATAATGATGAGCGACGTGCTGCAACTTAAACTCCACTCCATCTTCTCCTTCCTCATGGGCAGCATCTCGGTGCAGTACTGGAGCCAGATAGCAGTCATTGGCCCGATTATCCTGATCGGAATTGTGGTGGCGCAGCTCTTTGCTTTCCATCTCAATGCCTTCTCACTGGGGGAGGAGCAGGCTGCTCATCTGGGTATCAATGTCGAGCGAGAGAAGCTGCTAATTCTGGCTCTGGCCTCGCTGCTCACCGCCTGCGCCGTCTCCCTCAGCGGCCTCATCGGATTTGTGGGACTGGTAGTTCCCCACGCAGTGAGGCTGGCCCTGGGCCCAGACCATCGTTTGCTCCTGCCCGCTTCAGCTCTGGCTGGCGCTATTTTTCTGGTGGTTGCCGACACACTTGCCCGAACCATACTCGCTCCTACAGAGATACCCGTAGGCATCTTAACTGCACTCATCGGCGCGCCATTCTTCATTTACCTGCTCAGACGCACAAGGAGGGAATATGCCTTCTAAATCAAACAGCCTGCTTATGCAAAGAGTATCATTCTCATACTTCAACGGGCTTGTCCTGCGGGATATAGACCTCTCCATACCAGCAGGGGAAATGGTAGGACTGATCGGTCCCAACGGCTGCGGCAAGACCACGCTGCTCAAGCTCGCCACCGGTGTGCTCTCTCCGGTGCGGGGCGAGGTATCACTGGGGGAGATTAGCCTGAAAAAGCTGTCCCGCAAGAAGATAGCTCAGACAGTGGCGGTGGTGCCACAGTATTTCCATATTCCCTTCGCCTTCACCGTTGCTGAGGTGGTGCTGCTGGGTAGAACCCCCTTTGTGAGCTTCCTTTCCGGAGCAACCGAGAAAGACCGTCGCATGTCTGCCGGGATTCTGGAACTCATCGGGATAGACCATCTGAAGAACCGCCTTTTCAACGAGCTGAGCGGTGGGGAGCGCCAGAAGGTAATTTTGGCTACGGCACTTGCCCAGGAACCCCAGCTTCTGCTTCTCGACGAACCTACTACTCACCTGGATATAAGCCATCAGGTCGAAATACTGGAAATCGTCAAACGCCTTAACCATGAGCGAGGAGTTACCGTCATCGCAGCCATGCATGACCTGAACATGGCAGCTCTCTTCTTCGATAGGCTCGTTCTGCTTAAAAAGGGAACAATCTTTGCAGACGGCTCGCCCCAGGAAGTGCTGACAGAGAGCAGTATACAAAATGTGTTCTCAACCTCTGTAAGAGTCAGCCAGCATCCCGTAACCGCTACCCCTCATATATTGGTCCTGCCCAGAGAAACCTCCCGGAACTGATAGGACTGGAGGAAAATCTCGACTTGCGCAGTCTGGAGTAACCTGTTCAGGGCAAACCGAGGGGTTCTTAACTTATTCAATACGCCGTTCAATTACTCCTTGAAAGATTACCTAACGGGTATTGCCAGGGGGCTGTACGTTAAGGTTAATACTGCATCAGTATAAACGAGGGGCTTACTTGCCAGCAGATGCCTTCGAGTTTATAATTTCCCAGCAGGCAAACGGGACCTGTGCCATTTGCAGTGCAAACATTGACGGATTTGGCATGAGAAAGATTCAACTTCCCGGAGACCCTGACTACAAAGGCATCACTGTAGAACAGGCCATCGTGAATCGAAGGTCTCATCGCGACTTCTCCGGACAGGCCATGTCTCTAGCTGAATTATCTCACCTTCTACTATATTCAAGCGGCATCACAGACAAACGTCATGGATTCAGAGCCGCCCCTTCTGCGGGCGCCACTTATCCCATCAAGGTTCATGCACTGGTAAACAATGTCAATGGTTTAGCCAAAGGCTTATATCTTTACCTGATACCATCTCATGAACTGGAACTGATGCACGAAGGCGACTTCAGCCACGATTTGTCGCACGCAGCTCTGGGCGAGAAGATGGTAAGACATGCGAATGTAGTGCTTGCGCTCTCTGCTGTCTTCCAGCGCACTCAACGGAGATACAGGGAGCGCGCCCAGCGTTACATTTTCTTTGAGGCTGGACATATAGCACAGAATGCTTATCTTGTAGCTACGTCAATGGGGCTGGGCGCTTGCGCCATAGGCGCTTTTTACGATGACGAAGTAAACCGCTTACTGGGACTCAATATAAGAGACGAAAGCGCACTCTATCTCATAGTGGTGGGCAAAATCTAGAAAGAGGAAACTATTGGATAAACCCAAGGTCATCATTACAAGAGAAGAGATAGCCAATAAGATAGCCGAAATCGCAACCCAGCTGGGAAAGGACTACCGGAGAAAGAACCCTCTACTCATCGGCATCCTCAAAGGCAGCTTCGTTTTTTTGTCAGACCTGGTACGTGCCATGAATATACCAGCGGAGATTGACTTCGTCAGGCTGGCAAGCTACGGTGCAGGTACAGAGAGCTCAGGAAAAATCAAGCTGGTC
>DATKWL010000177.1:0-3063 GCA_035529555.1 Dehalococcoidia bacterium
GCCTTCGGTTCCTGTCCCCACTCCGGACTGGGGACAGCGATCACCGCAGCCTCCTCGACCTTGGGATTGGAATATAGTACGTTCTCCACCTCTTCAGGCGATATATTTTCACCGCCTCGTATAATCATATCATCGCCACGCCCTGCCAGATAAATATAGCCCTCGTCGTCCACATATCCCTTATCGCCGGTGTGCAGCCAGCCATCCTTGGTCAGGGTTTTAGCCGTCTTCTCGGGGTCTTTCCAGTATCCGCTCATCACCCTCGGCCCCTTGGCAATAATCTCACCTACCTCGCCCATCGGCAACTCCTTGCCATTCTCGTCCGCTATCTTGATTTGCACGTCATCCATAGGCCTGCCAATGGAGGACTGCAGCCTCTTGAGCTTCTTCTGTTTTTGCTCCTCGGTTCCGGTGATAACATGGTCCTCAGGCCCCAGGCTGGTTATAGTGGAGGCGGTCTCGGTCTGCCCGAAGGCATTGATGAACATCACACCTGGGAACACATCTATCGCCTTCTTTATCACCTCAAACGGCATCGGGGCAGCCCCGTAGGTTATCACCTTGAGACTGGAAAGATCGTGTTTATTGAACTCAGGGTCATCGATAACCCGTTTGAGCATAGTGGGCACCAGCATCGCCCGGTTGGCTTTCGTCTGCTCCACCGTCTTCATCCACTCTTTTACCTCAAACTGCCTCAGCATGGCCAGAGTCCTGCCACCGTAGGTAGCAGCCAGCACCGCCTGGACTCCGGCAACATGATACAGCGGCACGGTAAGCAGGTTAGTCTCCTCCACCTCAGGGTCTACTGGGGTTACATTGCTCAACATGTATGTTACATAGCTGTTATGCGTCAGCGGCACCCCTTTGGGGCGGCCGGTAGTCCCCGCAGTGTACATCAGCATGGCAACATCGTTATCATCGATCTCGGTGAATACATCCTCGGGAGAGGACTTGGCGAGCAGGTCGTCATAGTAGAGCATTCCTTCTACTTTTTTATCTATACTGACGTAGTGCTTCACTTTGGGTAATTCGGGGCGCATGGTATTAACCATGTCTAAGTAGCGCTCGCCGACAAACAGGACCTTGGCTTCACAGTTATTGAGCATATAGGTAAGCTCTTCGCTCTTCGCCCTGAAATTCAGCGGTGCGTAAATAGCGCCTAGCTTAGCCACTGCGTAGTATGCTTCCAGATACTGATTGCAGTTGACCTGCAATATCGCCACAATGTCGCCCTTCTTTATGCCGAGTTCGGTAAGGGCATTAGCCAGTCTGTTCGCCCTCTCATTAAGCTGTCCGAAGGTGGTTTTCTTGCCCTCGAAGATTATCGCCGGCCGGTCAGGTGCGATAGAACTGGCTATCATGAGGAAGTCCGTAGTATTCATCTACTCTCCTTCTAGATTATTAATTGATTATTGGGAAAGCTGAATGCTATCCCTTGCCCAGCTTGGCCTTGACCTTCTCCAGTACCTTTGACATCACCATGCCCGCCCTTTCACTGATGCGGACGTCGGCAGCACTGTCCAGCTCTGTGGGACCGTCGTTTATTATAACCAACTTTGCCCCTGATTGCAGCGCATAGTAAGGCATAAGCGCCGCCGGATAGACCACGAGCGAGGAGCCAATCACAATGCAGAGGTCGCAAGACCTGGAGCGCTTCTCCGCCTCCATCGTCTCCCACACCGGCATCGCTTCGCCGAAGAACACTCCCTCTGGCTTGATGATTCCACCGCACTTGACGCATTCCGGGTCCTCAGCGCCAGCCTCTACCCACCTCATTACCTCCTCATTGCGCCAGCGCTCGCCGCAGCTAAGACACTTCGCCCACTGCATATTGCCGTGAAGCTGGATAACCTTGTCATCGGCGACGCCTGCCTTCTGATGCAGCCCGTCCACATTCTGAGTAATAATGCAGTCCAGCTTGCCTATTTTATCCAGCTCGGCGACAGCATAGTGAGCGTCGTTCGGCTTCATGTCGGTCCAGCTTAACCCCACGGTCTTGCTCATCCCCCACAGCCTCTTCCTCGCTTCGCGGTCACTGACAAACCTCTGATAGGTGAAATCCTCGGGGTCGAACTTGGTCCAGAGGCCATCCGGCCCCCTGAAATCGGGTATGCCCGACTCTGTGCTGATACCAGCGCCGGTGAACACCACCACCTTTTTAGCGTTGACGATGAGGTTGGCAACTTCTTCGATAAGCTCTTCTAATAATTTACTACCTTTTCCTTGAGTCATTTCATCAACCCCCCACCCACAAATTCTAAATTCTAATTCCTAAGCACTAAAAAATTTTAAAGTCTTCAGTAGTCAGCTATCAGCTTTCACCTTACGATTTCGCTTATTACTGAAAGCTGAATACTCTTTTTGCATCTTTCACTTTGCAGTTTGCAATTTGCGTTTTATTCCCTCTTTAGCGTCCTTTGTTTGCAGCACTATGGCGAAAAGCTCTCTCTCCATCTCCAAACCCTGCTCCAAAGACAGGTCGAGGCCGCGGTTTATCGCCTGTTTAGCGTATCTTACAGCGGTCTGGCTGCGGGACATTATGACCCTCGCCATGCTCTCAACAGCAGGCAACAGGCTGTCTTTAGGTACAATTCTATGAATCAACCCGATGCGCAGAGCTTCAGCGGCATTGATTATCTCACCGGTGAGGATAGCACCCGTGCACATCCCCAGCGATACCAGCCTGGGCATGGTCTGGCTGCCACCGGCTGTAGGAACCATCCCGATTCCTACCTCAGGCAAGCCAAATCTAGCATCTTCTGAGGCTATTCTGATATCACAGCACATCGACATCTCCACACCTGCCCCCAGCGCGAAGCCATTTATGGCAGCTATGAGTGGCTTGGAGACGCTTAAGAACTGCCCCCACAAATCGCGCTCCCATCTTATCTGTCGGGCAATGTTCTGAGAGGGCGTAGTGCCGAACTCGGTGATATCGGCGCCTGCTGAGAACCCTCTTTCGCCTGCCCCTTTTATGATTCCCACCATCACCTCGGGGTCATCGTCAAGAGCTGGCAGCACCTCATATAATTCATCTCGCATCTTTATGTTAACTGCATTCAA
>DATKWL010000178.1:0-2319 GCA_035529555.1 Dehalococcoidia bacterium
ATGATATCGTTGATGGCTATATATTCCCGCCCCGTTTTGCGCTGGTGGGCGAAGATGAGCAGGTTTTCCACAATCTTGGCCACCCGCTGGGCTTCGCTGTGAATTACCTGCAGGTCCTGCTTCATATCGTCAGGAATATCCCGACTCATCAGCAAGTGGGAGAAACCGATGACGCCGGTCAGGGGGTTGTTTATCTCGTGGGCGACGCCGGCGGCCAGCTGGCCGATTGAGGCCAGTCTGCTGGCCAGGTTGAGCTCCTGCTCGAGTTGGTCTTCCCTCTCTTCCGCCTGTTTGCGCTCGGTGATGTCTCTTATAATGGCCACAGTACCCTCTATTCCGTTATCTTTCTTTATTAAGGTGGTACTTGCTTCAACAAACGCTTTACTGCCATCTTTACGGGTGATTTCTAGCTCAATCTCAGGTATAACCTTACCTTCGATTGCCTCACTGAATTTATCAAGAAACCTTTGCCGATCCTTAGAGTCGAAAATGCTAATCTCATTAAAACTCGTCCCTATCATTTCATCCCGCTGATAATCAAAAATTTCTTCTACTTTTCTATTTACATCAAAAATATTTCCATATTTATCGATGGCAATAATCCCATCACTGACACTCTCGAAAAGGGTTCGGTATCTCTCTTCACTCTCCCGCAACGTCTTCTCCGCCTCAGCAAGTCTCTTCTCGGTATCTAGCTGTTCAAGCACTGAATTTACGACTCGGGGTAACATATCAATAAATGTTTTGTCTTTCACCACATAGTCTCGTGCACCAAGCTTCATCATCTCGACCGCTATTATTTCGTCGCCGTGGCCAGTCATGACGATGAATGGGACGCTATGCTGCTTCTCAGCTAGAGTTTTGATGAATTGCTTACCAGTCATGTCCGGTAGGTTGTAATCCAATAGGATTAGTGTAACGGGGTTATTGGCTATCCAGAAAATGGCTTCAGTTCCATTCGGAACGCCTTTCGTATTAATGTCAGCATGACTAAGGTGTTTCTGAACCAAGCTCAATAAAGCCTCATCATCATCAACCACAAGGATTGTGTGAGGCAACTGTATCTCATCTACACTGTTGGCAGTCCCACACTCGTTTTCCATGCTTTGATTCCCCCCTTGATTTTTGGCACCTCCACTACCAAGAGGAAGAGACCCAATTGCCTAATAACTTCAACAAACTTGTTGTAATCAACAGGTTTGGTGATATAGTTGCTACAGCCCAAAAGGTGACACTCTTCAACTTCTCGGGGATCATCTGTTGTGGTAATCATGGTTACAGGAATCTTGGTCAGCTCTGGGTCTTGTTTTAACTGGCGGAGGACTTCGACTCCGTCAACTTTAGGCATGCGAATATCAAGCAATAGAATATAACCTGCATCTGGTGCACGATGAGGCCCCTTTCCCTTCAGCAACAAGAAGTCCAGAGTTTCCTGGCCATTTTTGAAGTGTATTATCTCATTGGCGATGCCAGCACGTTGCAGGTTCTTTACGATTAATAATGCATGCCCTTCATCGTCCTCGGCGACAATTATAACTACCTCTTTTGTCAACATTTCACTGCTCCTTTCATTAAGACCTAAGCTGCTGGTAGAGACACAAAGAACTTGCTTCCTTTACCCGATTCAGATTCAAGCCATATCTTCCCGGAGTGCCGGTCAAGGATTCTCCGAACGATGGTCAGCCCCAATCCCTCTCCGGAGCTAGCCCCGGGATCAAGGCGCTGAAATATTTCAAACATTTTTTCGTGATGTTCTGGCGCGATGCCGATACCATTGTCCTCCACACAAAATATCACTTGACCGTCCTCTTTCCTGCCGGAGACCCTGATGATGCCGGGTCGGCTGGGGTCAAGGAATTTTAATGCATTATCTATTAGATTGGAAAAAACCTGGTTAATCTGTGTGTTGTCGCCACGGCAGGAGGGTAGGCCCTCAACCTCCAGCGTTACTTCCGCCTCCTTGATATTAAACTCAAAGGCGTGGATGACATCAGCCATAAGTTTATTCATGTCCAGGTTTTTGACAGCCAGCGCGGCGCGCCCCAAGCGTGAGAGCCGCAGCAGTCCGGAGAGCAGCAAGTCTATTTTTGATGTGCTGGCGAGGATATATTTGAGCGCGGTGGGAATATCTTTATCCATGGGTAAGTCAAGCTTCTCAGCTACAGTCGGAGGAATATCCCCACCTTGCGTTGCTGAGCGCACTTCTTTCAAGGACTGCTCCAATTCCCTGGTGAAACCCTGAATATTCACCAGCGGCGACCGTAAGTCATGCGAGGTTACATAGATAATCTGCTCCAGTTCCTTCGTCTTATCTTCTAG
>DATKWL010000179.1:0-3719 GCA_035529555.1 Dehalococcoidia bacterium
ATCATGAAGGACAGCAAAATCCCGCACCATAATTATATAGGAGACAGTATCATAGGGGAGGAATGCAATCTGGGCGCTGGCACCAAGATTGCCAATCTGAGGCTGGATAAGGGGAATATAACCGCTGGCGGCATTGATACCAAAAGACGCAAGCTGGGTGCCATTATCGGCGATAGCGTGCAAACAGGCATAAATTCCAGCATCAATATCGGCTGCCTGATTGGCGACCATGCCTTTATCGGGCCAGGTGCTACTGTGAGCGGAGTAGTGCTGCCGGGTTCTCAGATATTTTAAGGGGTAGCCTGGAGTATCTGCTCCAACCTACCCGTCAGGGGAGGCGTCGTGGCAAGAATAGAACAGGCCGTTATACTCGCTGCCGGTGAAGGACAGAGGCTGAGGCCATTTACCGCCTCAAAACCCAAGGTCATGATTCCCATCGCTAATAAACCGATTCTGCGCTATGTCATAGAGGCGGTGGCGCAGAATGGCATCCGCAAGATTGTGCTTGTCGTGGGTTATAAGAAAGACCAGGTAATGGACTACTTCGGCTCAGGCGAACAATTCCATGTCGATATAGACTACGTTGAGCAAAAACAGCAATTGGGCACGGCACATGCATTGAAACAGATCAAGGGAAAGATAAAGGGCAAATTCATGGTCCTGCCCGGAGACAACATTATCGACCCGATTACCATTTCTAAAATAGTGGTGGAAAAACCGAACGCAATTCTGGTGAGTGAACAGGAATATATATCCAAATACGGCGTAATCGAAGCTCAGGATGGCATAGTGACCACTATCGTGGAGAAACCCAAGGAGGCGTTGAGCCATCTGGTAAATACCGGCATCTACGCATTCAGCAATGACATATTCGACTTCATCGGGCAGGAGACAGACCTGCCATCGGTTATCCGCAGCATGATCGCTCAAGGGCTTAAGATAAAAGCATGCCCGTCCGCAGGCGCATGGCTCGATGTCGTCTATCCCTGGTATATTTTGAAGCTTAATGATATGGCTCTGACCAAGACCCAGGCTGCTGTAGGGGGCTTTATCGAAAAGGATGTGAATATAAAAGGCCAGGTATCAATAGGCAAAGGCACGACCATAAGGTCGAACTCTTATATAGTAGGGCCGGCCATTATCGGGGAGAATTGTGAGATTGGGCCGAGCGTATGCATCCTGCCTTCCACAAGCATAGGAAACAATGTCTGCATCATGCCCTTCACGGTGATTGACAACTGCATGATAGCCGATGGAGTAGAGATTGGCCCCGGCTCCACTATTCGAGATTCCATAATTGACAGGGGATGCCGACTGCAGGGCCATTTTGTTGCCCAGAGCGCCGAGACCGAGATAAAGGTTGATGATGAATACAACCAGGTGCACATCGGCGCTATGCTGGGGGAGCATTGCAGTGTGGGCGACAATGTGGTAACAGCCCCGGGGGTCATAATGGGCAACCGCTGCAAGATAAAGGCGCTGAAAGTTATTGAGCAAAGCATACCTGATGATGGTTTGGTGGTATAAATAGATGTGCGGCATCGTTGGCTACATAGGGCACAGAGACGCTCAGCCGGTACTGGTCAATAGTTTGAAGAGGCTGGAGTATCGCGGCTATGACTCCTGCGGCATTGCTTTGCTCGGGAAGAATGTAGAGATATACAAAGATGCCGTAAGAATCGCAGCCCTGGAGCCAAAATTGCGCCCCAATACAAGCAAGGCAGGTATCGGGCATACCAGATGGGCTACTCACGGTAAACCTTCGCAGAAAAATGCGCACCCTCATGCCGATTGTACCGGCAAGATAGCGGTAGTGCACAACGGCGTCATCGACAATTACCTCCAGTTGAGAGAACAACTTACTAAAGAAGGGCATACCTTCTGCTCCGATACGGACACCGAGGTAATACCGCATCTCATCGAGAAATACTTCAAGGGCGACCTTCAGGAAGCGGTGTCAAAGGCTATAGGCGACATAAGCGGTTCGTATGCCTTCGCTGCTATTCACGCTGACTGGGATGGCATGGTGGTAGCCCGCAACGAGAGCCCTCTGATACTTGGTGTGGGGGATAAGGAGAACTTGGTAGCTTCGGATGTACCCGCTGTGCTGGACTACACAGACAGGGTTATTTATCTCGAAGACGGTGACATCGGTGTTATCACCCGGGATGAGGTCAGGTGCTTCAGGAACGGTAAACAGATAACAAGAGAGGTGCACAGAATTCCCTGGAGTATAGAGGAAGCCCAGAAGGGCGGCTATGCTCACTTCATGATTAAGGAAATCCACGAGCAGCCTAGGGTTATTCGAAATACATATAAAGGATATATCTCCGCCTTGGAGCCGGTTGTGAACCTGGGAATTCAGAAAGACACAGGCATCAATGACATTCTTTTTATAGCTTGCGGCACATCTTACTATGCTGCCCTGGTAGGGCAGCAGGTAATTCAAAGTCTGACACAAATACCGGTGAGGGTCGAGATAGCCTCGGAGTTCAATTATTCCGATACTGTTCTGGGCAAAACATGGGTTATAGTCATAACGCAATCAGGCGAGACTGCAGATACCCTGAGAGCGCTGAAGAAGGCTAAAGAGGTGGGATGCCGTACTCTGGCAATTACAAATGTAATCGGCAGCAGCGCCACACGTATAGCCGATGAGACACTTTACATAACAGCAGGGCCGGAGATATGCGTGGCTGCCACCAAAAGTTTTATCGCTCAGCTTACCATGCTCTACCTGCTGGCTTTAGCCTGGGCTTCCGGTGATATCCGGTCTCGGGTAAGTATGACTACAGAGTTGAGGCAGATCCCCGATAAGGTGCAGCAGCTTATTGACAGGGAAGAGGAGATAGCTGCGTACGGCAAGTACCTGTCAAAATACGAGAACGTGTTCTTTGTCGGCAGGGGACTTAACTATCCCGTAGCACTGGAAGGCGCGTTAAAACTCAAGGAGATATCTTATATACATGCTGAGGGCTATCCCGCTGGCGAACTGAAACACGGGCCTTTTGCTCTGCTCACTCCCAAAACGCCTGTCGTCGCTATTGCTGCCAGAGACAACACCTATGACACTCTTATGGCTAATATAAAGGAGATAAAAGCCCGGGAGTCCCCTGTGCTGGCGATTGCCGAAGAAGGCGACATTGAGATTGAAAAATATGTTGATTTTGTGGTCAGAGTGCCCAGGGTCAGCCCGATATTCTCACCTATAGTCAATGCCGTTGCTCTGCAACTTCTCGCCTACTATACCGCTAAAGAGAGGGGCTGCTCCATAGACACACCCCGTAACCTGGCTAAAAGCGTGACAGTAGAGTAACAAGGAGCGAAGATTGAAAATTCTAGTTACCGGAGGCGCTGGCTTTATCGGTTCTAATCTGGTTGATGCGCTGATTAAAGACGGCCACGAGGTCGTGGTTGTAGACAATCTATCCACCGGCTTCAAGCGTAACCTAAACCCGAAAGCGAAGTTCTACCAGGCGGACCTCTGCGATAAAGAGCTGGCTTCAATCTTCGAAAAAGAGAAGCCTGAATTAGTAGACCATCATGCCGCCCAGATAGACGTGAGAAAATCGGGCGAAGACCCCATCGCAGATGCCAGCGCAAATATATTAGGCAGCTTGAACCTTATCTCCAACTGCCTGCGATTTGGAGTGAAGAGGATAATATACGCTTCCACAGGAGGTGCTATCTACGGCGACCCTCAATACCTGCCTGCCGAT
>DATKWL010000180.1:0-2216 GCA_035529555.1 Dehalococcoidia bacterium
TCTTCATGCGCATTATAGAGAGGAATCTGCCTAACAGTCAACTTGCCCCACCCCATGCCAGTTGTCAAGCAAAAAGGGGGCGGGGTTCGCCTAGAGAACCCCGCCCCCTTCTCTTACGCTAATAGTCAATCGTTACCAGCCCAGACGCCATACTATTATGAAGGCCACGGCAGCACAGAAAGCAAAGATTACGAGGATTTCCCAATCAGTCTTTTTTATCTTCACAACCCACCTCCCGTCCGTATGCTGGAGGTTCACATCCTCCACACCGCCCTGTTCAACCTCTATCACTTCTTCCAACTAATATAACGAATGAACCAGCCATTTGTTTCACGGGCTTGCTGTAAATTCACCTGACCTACCTAAACTCACCAATGCATCCCAGGACTTTCGCAGGCTGGTCGTCCGCACATCCACAAGTTTCCTCTTTAGGGGATTGAAATTAGTCCGACCAAGTGCTATCATTGGGCACTCAAAACAGAACCCCTATGATTAACAATCAACACATGAAAGGAGGACAAGATGGCTGTAAAGGTAATCATCGAGCGGTCGGTGAGCCCTGATAATCAGGGAGAAATGGCGGAGTTCCTGAAGGAGTTGAGAGCGAAAGCGATACTGCAGACAGGCTATATTTCAGGTGAAACGCTGTTTTCCGTGAACCGACCGGGTGTTCACGTTGTTATCAGCACCTGGGAGAGCCTGAGAGACTGGAAAGCCTGGGAGAAAAACCCGGCGCGCAAAGCCATCATGCGCAAGATAGATGAACTCCTGAGGGCAAAGAGCAAGGTCTCCGTCTTCGCTACTACCCCTCGTTCCATAGCTGAAGGTGTCTGAACTTGGCGACCGGGAATATCAACTCACTCCTTCAAGTTACTTTTCGCCTCATTCCAGAGGGTATTTTGCTCCTCAAAGGAGAGGTCACGGAGGGCTATGCCACGCTCACGACAGGCCTCTTCCATGTAACGGAAACGGCGGCAGAACCGCTCGTTGGCCAGTCTTAGCGCCTCCTCAAGGTCAACGCCCTCCCAGCGGGCTGCGTTGACTAAGGCAAACAATACGTCCCCTAACTCATGAACCTTCTGCTGCTGGGTACCCGCTCGCTTTAGCTCGCTTAACTCCTCTACAAGTTTGTCCAGTATGCCCTCGAAATTCTTCCAATCGAAGCCCACCCCAGCAGCCCTGCGCTGTATGGAATGGCTATAGCTCAGCGACGGCAAACCTCTGGGAACGCTGGAGAGCAGAGAATCGCCCTTTTTGCGCTCGTTCTGCTTCAACTCTTCCCATTCCAGAGCTACCTCATCAGCATTCGCCGCCTTAGATTTGCCGAAAACATGAGGGTGACGGCGGATAAGCTTGGTGCTGATGCCCCTTATCACATCTTTGATATTAAACTCTCCAGCCTCGCTGGCCATCTGGGCATGCAGCATAATCTGCAGTAAAAGGTCACCAAGTTCCTCGCAAAGCTTTTCCTTATTCTCATCGTCCAGAGACTGAAGCACCTCGTAAGCCTCTTCGATGAGATAAGGCTTGATAGAGGCATGGGTCTGAGCGCGGTCCCAGGGGCAGCCCTCAGGCGCCCTCAATCTAGCCACAATCTTTTCCAGGGTATCAAAGCTAGCAGGGTCTTGCTCCATGGAGGTTCCTTTATGCAGAAATTATTATGCAGGCGGTATATGTTCAGGAGGCCTGACCAGCTTCATGCTCAATGCTTCAAAATCGCACTTAAGCACACAGACGCCGCAGCCCATACATTTCTCTATATCTATCGAAGCCTTCTGTTCCTTCAAGCCATTAGAGTTAACCATTTTAATGGCACTGAAGGGGCACCAATCAATGCATATATCACAGCCGGTGCAGAGCTCTTCATCGACGCGTGCTTCGTACCGGCTCTTGGCCATGCATATCGACACGGGAGCCTTGAATCTATTGATCGGCTCATAGACCATGCAGCAGTCGGTGCAGCAATTGCACATACCCCAGCGCGGCCTCATCCGAGTTGAGTTCTCGCAAGTATGGATAAGGCCGAACTCCTCACACTGGTCTATTAAAGCCAGCGCTTCATCGGCAGTCAATCTCTTACCGGCGTTATTGCTGATGAGGTATTCGGCAGCAACATTGAACTGGATGTCCACCATATCATGAGACTTCTTACACTTCTTTCCCACTGATTCTTTGCGCCTGCGGCAGGTACAATGCGCCACAGCTATGGAACGCGC
>DATKWL010000181.1:0-10778 GCA_035529555.1 Dehalococcoidia bacterium
GAGGTCGGAGGTTCGAACCCTCTCGCCCCGACCAGTTTCACTTTACGCTCTTCTTGGCCTCCTCCCACAGGGCGTTTTGCTGCCAACGCGGATTTGATTTTGCCCATAGCTGAGTGCTACTATTGCGCTAATTACAGGCTAAATAGTTGCAACTATAGAGCAGTATGGACAATTGAAGCTGGGAACAACAGTTTGGCCGAGGATGCAACCTGCTATTAGCAGTTTCGATATGGGAATATAAGTACTTCGTATTCGTGGACACAGGGTATGAAGTAATGAAATTTCTCCACACGGCGGACTGGCAGCTTGGAATTAAGGCAGCACATGTAGGTGGAGCCGGAGTACGCGTACGTGAGGAACGCCTGGCTTCTCTCAATAGGGTGGCTGAGGCTGCTCAGAATCACTCTGTAGATTTCATCCTCATTGCTGGAGACATTTTTGAGGACAATGGGGTCGAACGGACTCTAGTACAGAAAGCTGTCGACATCCTATCCAACTTCAAAATACCCGTATATTTAATACCTGGCAACCACGACCCTTTGATACCAGGCTCTGTCTGGGAGCATCCGTCTTGGGAATCAACAGACAAAATTACAATTCTCCGAAGGGAGGAACCTGTCAGTATCCCGGGTGGAATCCTCTATCCATGCCCGGTAAGGGAGAAGCATTCGCGCAAGGACCCGACGGAATGGATACAAGCCAGCGATGCTGAGGGGATTCAGATTGGTGTAGCACATGGAACAGTAGAAGGCATCCAGCAGGAAGAGCCAGATTATCCCATCCCTCGAGATGCGGCAATCCGTGCCGGGCTTGATTATCTTGCCCTGGGCCACTGGCATTCGACAGCAACCTATCCAGCACCAGACGGAGCAGTGCGCATGGCATACTCCGGGACTCATGAGGCTACGAAGTTTGGAGAACGGGACAGCGGGAACGTCCTGATAGTGGATATTCCCAGCCCTGGAACGCCACCCAAAATCACGCCTGTTCATACTGGCACTCTTTCATGGCATACAATAGATGAGGACATCCGGGAATCCGGAGACCTCCTGCGCATACGCAGTCAAATAGAATCCATAGAAAACCCCGCGTCAACACTGGTCGAGCTGCGCATCGGTGGGCTTATGTTTGCAGAGGACCGTGGCGAGATCGACCGAATAAATGAAATCCTCAGTTCCAGGTTTCCCTTCGGCCATCTGGATGCTTCGGGAGTACGGCCTTCGCCAGAAGATGGAAAGTGGGTGAGCAATCTGCCTCCGGGGATACTTCGCAATGCTGCGACCAGGCTAAGGGAACTGGCAGACCCTCACTTTGCAGGAGAACGTCCACAGGGAGCTTCTCCTGAAGTAGCATCCAGAGCACTCCTGGAACTCTATGCTTTAATCACAGAGGTGTCACCTTGATTCTGCGTTCGCTGAGCATCGCTGCCTGGCGCTGCTTCATAGACCCAGTGGATGTTGGCCCTTTTAAGGATGGCCTGAACGTCATTTATGCTCCCAATGCCACTGGAAAATCCACGTTATTCGAAGCCCTGCGTCGTGGCATGCTCGACGGACACCGCGTCGGAGGGAGAGAGATAGAAGCCATCCGTCCCTGGGGTCGTTCGTTAGCTCCTACAGTTACTGTAGAGTTTGCTCACAACGGCACGGACTACCGTATCACGAAGCGATTTCTCGATGGCGCTAACTCAAAGCTTGAGAGAAAAGAGAATAGCCAGTTCGTGAGCCTGGCACAGGCTAACGCAGCCGACGAGAGGGTACGGGCAATTCTCAGCCGGAACGCTCCCGCGAAGGGCTTGGCACAATCTAAAAACTGGGGACTGGCACAAGTTCTGTGGGCGCCACAGGGTAACCTCGCCATTGGGGAACTTTCGGGGGATGTCCTCGTCGACATCCGGAATTCGCTCGGGGCACAGGTCTCGGGGCCAGAAGCCAGCCCGATAGAGAAACGAATTCAGGACAGCTGGAGTGAATTCTTTACTACAGGTGGAAAACTGAAGACTGGCAAAGAAGCCCCCGCTATAGTCAGGTTGAGAGAAAGATTACGAAAGGCAGAGGATGAACTCACCTCTGCACGCTTACAACAGCAGGCTTTCGACGAAACAGCACAGCGAGTTGAAAAGCTACGGCTACGTCATGCTAAAGCCAAAAGCGATACCGAGAACATCAGCAAGGCACTTAAGGAAGCCCGCTCCACAGCCGATTCTTACAAAACATTGCTTTCAGAAAAGAAGCAGCGGGAAGAGCGATTGAAAGCCACCGAAGCAAAACACAACGAGTTGAAGCAAAAATTGGAGACAATCACGGGGGCAAGGAAAGAGCTCGACGATGCCAGGAAATCACTTGATAAACTGGAACTGGATATACCGCAGCAGGAGCAAAAGGTACAGAATTGTCAAAAACAAGCGGATGAAGCAAAAGCTGCGCTGAATGATGTCCGCAAACGACGCCCGCTAATCGATACAGCACAGGAGACAGCGGAACAGGCACGCCGTTTCGCTGAAAACAGCAAGACTCTGGCCGACTTGAATAGTCAGCTTGATAAAATCTTCACAGCTCAAATAACTCATGCTGAGCGCAAGAAGGAACGCGCCAGGCTAGTAGCTCCGGATGCCGAGACACTGTGGAACATAGGGAAGGCTCTGAAAGATATCGATGAAGCCCAGGTGCGTATCGATGCTTCTCTCATAACACTGGAAATAACTCCGGAACAGGATGGCTCACTCGCGGTTCTCTCCGGGGACGAAACCGGAACGAGAACGCTGCATACAGGAAGCCCCACCCAGATAAAAGGCTCTCCTGAAGTAATAGCAGACCTGCCTGGCATCGCACGGCTCAGGGCATGGGGGCCTGCCGGCTCAATCGATGTGTACCGCGATGATAAAGCCGCTGCCCAACGTAAGCTCGAGGAATTAACAAGACCTTTTAGCACCACCGACCTGACAAAACTGGAGAATCTCAGCAAAAAAGGCGAGGAACTGGACAAGAAGATTGCCGAAGCCGAAACCAAACTTGAGACCCTGCTGTCAGGCGAATCCATCGACGATATCAAGCAGGAGCGTTCGCAGGTTGGTGAGGCTATGGCGAAGGTACTGGAGCAGCACTCCGATTGGAAGAATATACCACCGGACGCTAAAGCCCTCAAAATAGGAGCACAGGAAAGCAAAACTGCCTTCATAAAAGAAATCGAGACTGCCGAGCCTCGCTGGGATGCGGCACAGGTAGCCTTAACCGAAGCCACAACAGAAAAAGCAAAACTATCTACACGAATGGAAGAAACAAAAAAGCTGCTCGGATCAGCCCAATCGAGACTGGCCTGGCTAACCATCGATGGGAAATCGGACGATGAGAGGGAAGAAGAGCTTAAGAAGGCAGCACTTGCCTGGGAAGGGGCTAGAGCAAAACTTGAAGACGTTGAAAAACAGATTTCGGCATTTGGAGAAGACCCCGTCGCCATCGTAGAGCACCTGGAAAAGCAGCTTGAAACTACTCGTGAGATAGCGACCAGTGCTCTGTCGGAAGAAAAAAACGAGGGAGGGATACTGCAGCAGCTTGCTGCCGAAGGTACTTATTCCACCCTGTCACTGGTTGAGGAAGAAGTGGCCAACCTGCAACGGGCGATTGTGAGTGAGCAACTGCGTGTAGATGTGATCGACCTTGTTTATAGAACTCTGGACCAATGTCGTGCCGAGGCGCTGGCTGGTGTTGCTGGACCGGTGGAAGCAGCGGCTACGCAGATATTGCAGCGCATCGCCGGGGAAAAGCTCGGCAGTTTACACCTTGGCAAGTCGTTCGAACCCGCCCATGTTCTTCCCGAAATATCGGGAACATCTGTTACTCTTGACAGCGTTTCCGGCGGCGAGAAGGAACAGATTTATCTGGCTACCCGTCTTGCCCTCGCCGAAGTGCTGACAAAAGACGAGCGTCAGCTTGTAGTCCTCGATGATGTGCTCACCGCCACCGACGCCGACCGTCTCGCTCGGATAATGACCATCCTGGAAGAATCCGCCCAGCATCTACAGATACTCATCCTCACCTGCCACCCTGAAAGATATCACAGCCTGAAGGATGCAAACTTCATCGACCTGGAAGCTATAACAAAGAATAGCTCGGCAACTTGAGGTAAGAATTACTGAGAGAATGCATATTTTCGCTCCCTCTTTTCAAAAGCTTCTCTCCCTCCCTCTAAAAACTCGGTTATTTCCTGTCTAATATTGTGGTTTTCAATAGAACCTGGCTCATATTTTATTTCCCCGCCCCGATATTTTGCGACAATTACCTGTTCAGCATCTCCATTAACAACTAAGTTAGCATTATGAGTAACTATTATAATCTGTCGCTCTTTTTTAGCTTCACGCAAGACAGGGACAAGGTCAGATGAAATGAAATTATTACCTATATGGTCCTCTGGTTGATCAAGGATAATGGGGCAATTTGTGGTCGCAAGGAACAGCTTCAGAATCACCGTTCCTTTGTGCCCTAAGGATAGAAGAGCTAATGGAATTTCCTCACCACCTACATTTAATTTGATATCAGTAATCAATTCAAAATGGCTCTGAAAAAGCAGATCGACCACATCCTCTTTAGAGGAATTGAGAAATACGTCGAAAGCGTATTCGTTTTCTATATTCGATTCAAGCCAATCACAATACTCTTTAATTGAGGTGAAGCTCAATATGCTTCTTAAATTATCAATCGTCTTGCACTTCCTCTTATCTACATACAAAGCAAAAAGTTTTGTAATAAGCTCTTCAGATTTAAAATGCAAGACCGAAGTAAAGGTAACATCCTTTAATATAGCCTTTTTGAAATCCTTTTGAGCAAACCCATCAATTGCTTCTTGATAACGTCCCTGTAATTCAAGATATGTGTCAACTAGAGATCCATAAACAGCGATCCGCTTCTTTCTTAAATCATCAAGATTCTTTCTAGTCCCTTCATATCCGTTGATCACTTCCGTCAACCTGTTTATCTCATCTGTCAAAAAGGCAATGCGTTCAACAGAAATGTCTACGCTATCGCGCAGTTTGTTTTTTGCTATCGTACTCGCATCTTTATATTCTTTCTCTATTTCTACAAATATCTTATTTTTAATTGCAGCCTTCAATGAAGAGATGACATTTTTAACGTCTACAGTAGGTACAACAATATCTAAACCAATCTGATTGGCCCTCTTTACTATATCGTCTATACTCTTGTGAAACTCCCTTACAAAATCTTCCACTTCACTAATCATCTCAGCTATCCTATCTTTCAATAACTGTGACTGTGTTTGAGCTTGCCTTGCTTTATCTAACCTCTCAACTATAGCTCTTGTCCCCTTCGAACTAAGTAAACGCTTCTCTTCTTCTCTCTTTTTCTTCTCAATCTTAATTTTGGTGATATCTGTTAAAGATAGGTTGTTGACAACTGTCCTAACCTCATTATTAATTTTTGCCAAATCTACCTTTATTTCATCAATGCGCGACATGCACTTCTGATAGTCAAGATAATGCTCTGAAGATTCAAGGATTGTCTTAGAAATCAGATTGTGTATTGTATAATCATCTGAAGCGTATTCCTCAATTTTATTTTGTCCCAGATATTCGAATGGGAAAGACAGTGACTCAATGCCTTTTGCGAGTTCGCATGTAGACGTCTCTAGTTTGCCATCTCTATCCCCGAGAGATAACTGTAACTCAAACTTGGCTTCCTCGGCGAGAAAATGGGGAATGAATCTCTTCTTATTGTTTATTGGTTCTTTAGCATGCTTATCAAAGCAAAATGCTATCGATTCAACCAGCGCTGATTTACCGCTTCCTCTACCACCTATGACTGCAACTAAGTTCTTGTTCAAGCATAATCGAGTATTTGCTGGTATCGGGAATTTGGACGATTTATTAAAGGTCACACTATCTATGAACAATTTACGGTCAGCTTCAGTAGGAGATTCTTTTTGGATTTTGACTCTTTCCTCTGGCTCATATATCACCTGCTTTAAACCATCAAAAGACGGATCAGCTTTTATCCAGCAAAATCTATCTTGATCCGGCTTACAAAGTCTTTCAAAACAATGAGCATCTGAACCATGAATACATGGCTTTAAATGACCGAATCGCTGAATTATTTCCTCTCCAGTTATCTTGTTTGATCGTCCTAACCAAAACTTTATCGTCTCTTCGTTAGAAGACTCAATAATTTGGCATTTTTTGTAAATCTCAGTTCTCAAGTGACCCGATTGCTTGTAAGGTATTTCACTCAATCCACCAGGACTATCTTCTACACCAATAACTAAATAATTCCCTTTTAAGTTAGGTGTATTTACCAGTTCATCTAATAATTGATCGAGATTAATAACTGCTTGTTCGCAACCAATCTTATATGCTTCCTCATCACTTATGTTAGTATCGTTCGCATAAGTTCTACCCACTTGCATCAAACCATTCCGTGTGCAACTGACTCCCTGACCTGACAGCACATTTGGCTCGCTAAGAACTAGCTTTGTTCTTGCTAAAAAATCTTCTATATCTTCAACTCTCAGGGAATCTGAGAATAATAGATGAATGTTTACCCGTTTCTCTTTTTTAGTAATAACATGCAATCTGAATTCAATATTTGGCAAAATTAAATCAAAATCATTAAGCCGCCCTCTTGCTCTGTACTCTAATACCTTCTTGTATCCATCTATGGTGAAGTAATCGGTTATACCTATTACTGAGACATTTGATATTTTCTTAAGTTCTTCAATATACTTCTCCCAAATATCCCTTTGATATTTTCTTCCCTCGTTATCGTCGATGAATTTAAATTCACGAGTATAGGATGCAGGGGTATGGACATGCAAATCCCATCTTCTCCATTCCGAGCCACGATCATAAACCCCCATTTTTTTAGTCTCCTTTGATTCAAAAACATAATATCACATATGACGTTTAAAAATCGAAATGATCTTGACAAAAATAATCTATAATACCTATATCCTAATATATAATATAGATCTAGCAATGCTTGAAATGTTGATGTAAAAGGAGAAGTCAAAACAGATAAACCTATTAGCAGCAATTCACACTAAACGTATGGGCAATTCATGAATTGCCCCCTACGAGATACGGAAAAAGAATGAAGTCGGCCCCCGAGAGATGTCATCGCCGTTCACTCCGCCTCAAAGAATATGACTATTCCCAGGCTGGAGCATATTTTGTTACCCTCTGCACGAAAAATCATGAAAGCATCCTCGGGAAAATCGATGAGGGGATAATACGATTGAGTCCTGCTGGTAAGGTTGTTGAGGCATTCTGGAAAGACTTACCATCTCGTTATCCCAATGTGGAACTAGATGCCTTTGTGGTTATGCCAAATCACACACATGGGAGCATCATGATGTCTGTAGGGGCAATTCATGAATTGCCCCCGTATCAACAAACTAGCCGTCGCCGGATGTTGCTTCCCAAGATCATTGGTTACATCAAGATGAATACAGCCAGACGAATCAATCAATTGCGCAATGCCCCTGGTACTCCTGTCTGGCAGCGAAGCTATTACGAACATGTCATCCGCAACGAAAAGTTCTTGAATGATACCCGACAATACATCGCCGAAAACCCCCTGCGCTGGGCACTCGATGAGGAGAATCAAAGCAATGCCTCAGTACGGCAATAAATCATGCCTGTAGAACGCGTTTTTCTAGGTTGGGATGCGCCGGTGACGGCAAAAGCGCGGGAGTTTCTGCTGCCGCAGCAGCTCTCCGGGTCTGTTGATTTGGAAAAGGAGCTGATCGTGGTGCCGACACGCCAGGCGGGACGGCGGTTGCGGGAGACTCTGGCACTGCATTGCGCAAAGCAAAACGCGGCGCTCCTATCGCCTCATGTGGTAACACCAACTTTTTTCCTGCTTTCTGAAAATGAACCTGTAAATGTGGCTAACCCGACGGAAGTAGCAGCGGTCTGGGCCGACGTGTTGATGAGAGCCGACCTCAGTGAGTACAGCGAGTTTTTCCCGGCACGAACACCGGAGCAGAACTTCACCTGGGCGATGCACACCGGCGAAATGATGCAAAAACTGCGTGAGACTCTGGTGGACGGAGGGTATTGCATAGCAGATGTATATAGAGATTTCGGCAATATTCTAGAGGAACTGGAGCGATGGGAAGACATGGCTAAACTGGAAGCGGCCTACCTGACACGGCTTGAGGAGCTTGGGCTTCAAGACCCGTGCGAGCTTGTGATTAAACGGTCGGAAAGCCCTGAACTTCCAGATGGAATCGAGCGAATTATTATCGCTGCGGTGCCAGATCCCACACCACGCATGCTTTGTGCGCTGGAGCATCTCTCCACTCTGGTATCGATTGTTATTTTGATACATGCCCCTGAGTCGCTGGCGGACTACTTTGATAACTGGGGATGCCCGGTTGCGGAAAAATGGAATGACACCCGAATTGATATTCCGGATACTGAGAAAAATATCGTCCTCACAGGTTCTCCGGTATTACAGAGCCGAAAGGTGATGGAGATTATGGCGGAGGAGGCTGGTAATTTGGGCCCTGGTGATATCGCCATCGGCGTGCCTGATAGCGGTGTGACAACTTATCTGGCTGCTGAACTTGCGGATATGGGAATGACCACGTTTGACCCTGCCGGGAAAAGCGCAGGAGAGCACCCACTGTATCACTTCCTTGATACCTTCCGCGCTGTGGTCAATGAGGGCACTTACGCAGCCTTCAGTGCATTTCTACGACATGCTGACGTTCTCAATTACCTTGAGATAAAGCTTAATCTTTCTGCGCGCTGGCTGTTGGAGGAGCTGGACAATTTCCAGAACCAACACCTGCCACTGGGGATGGAGGATATAACCTGCCGTTTCCCTCATGAGCCAACTGCGGGGGAAACGGAACGCCGAGAGTTTGCCAGCCTGGAAAAGGCGGTCACGTTTATTCAAAATCAGGTGAATTCGTTCAAGAACGATGACCTTGACAGTGCAGTGCGGTCGTTGCTGCAAACTATATACGAGGTCCGCATGGTTAATCCCAATAACCCTGACGATGAAGAATTCATAACAGTAGCGCAACTGGCGGACTCCATGCTCCGCGAGCTTGCTAGTGAGACAATCGATATACTCGGCATTGAGAAAAAATATGCATTGGAACTTCTATTACAGAGGCTGAAGGCACAGCACTATTATCTGGAGCGCAAGGGCGCTATCATTGACCTCGAGGGTTGGCTCGAGCTCCCGTGGAATGATGCTCCTTTCCTCATTGTTACCGGTATGAATGATGGCTTTGTGCCCGATGGCCGCTTGAGCGATGTTTTTCTGCCTGACTCGCTCCGAAGGCAACTAGGCCTCCGGCACGATGAGGACCGGCTTGCCAGAGATGCTTATTTGATGCAGGGACTTATCGAATCCCGCCAGAGAGATGAACGTGTCTGTTTTATGGTTAACAAAACCTCCAGCACCGGTGACCCGTTGAAGCCATCACGCCTGCTTTTCCGTTGCAGCGATGCGGAACTTCCCCAACGTGCCAAACAGCTTTTCGGAGACCCCGACGAGAGGCAGGACAATTACCCACCAGCGATCAGCTTCCTGCTCGAAGCTAGTCCACCCGCTGATATTTCGATAGATAAGCTCGACCTGAAGAAGCTGTCGGTTACCAAGTTCAAGGATTACCTGAAATGTCCCTTCCGCTTTTATCTCAAGCATGTACTCGGCATGGAGCCACTGGACGATGAGAAGGGGGAGATGGATACGCTCGATTTCGGGGCGATGCTGCACGAGGTGCTGCAGAAAATGGCACATAGCGATGAGATGCGGCGGTGTGAAAATGCCCTTGAGCTTCGCAACTTCCTTTGTGCTGAGGCAGAGCGTTGGGTGACGAAGCGTTTTGGTAAATCACCCCCATTACAAATTAGGATTCAGCTCGACACAGCTCAACAACGGCTTCGCGCCGCAGCACGAGTACAAGCTGATTTGGTAAGGCAGGGCTGGGAAATTGTAGATTCCGAGGCAAAAATCGAGACCGAACTAGCTGGCATGCTTATCAGCGGGAAAATCGACCGCATCGACAGGCACCACGAGTCGGGGCGCATACGCATTCTCGATTATAAGACCTCAGACAAAGCACAGAGCCCGGATGAAGCTCACCTCGGCTCTGCTTCACAAGATGTAGCCGACTATATGATGGTCGCCATAAACGGCAAAGAAAAACGCTGGACTGACCTACAGCTGCCGCTTTATAGAATGCTGCTCCCCCAAAAGGAGCTTTCCCAAAGCCCGATAGAACTCGGCTACTTCAATCTGCCGAAGGCGGTAAGCGATACGGGAGTAGTCATCTGGGAAAACTTTAGCGCCGAACTCATGGAATCCGCCAGAAGCTGCGCCGAGTCCACGGTCAAAGATATCCAAAACCGCAGGTTCTGGCCGCCGGTATCTGAAGTACAATATGATGATTTTGAGAGCCTGTTTCCTACTGATACTACTGATATCCCTGACTACATCAATGTGACAGCTTTTGAAGTCTTCATGGGAGAAAAGACAAAGTGATGAAAAGCGGCATCGGCCATGAAGCTATATCAGCCTCTGCAGGCTCGGGCAAGACCTTCCAGCTTGCCCACCGCTATATATGGCTTCTGGCCAACGGAGTGAATCCCGACCGAATCACCGCACTGACTTTTTCACGAAAGGCAGCAGGCGAGATATTTGACTCGGTCATCAAGTATCTTTGTGAAGCCGCCAGTTCACCAGAACAGGCTCGAAAAACCGGGGGACGGATCGGAAAGCCAGAGTTTGAGCAGGATGACTTTTTGCGAT
>DATKWL010000182.1:0-2039 GCA_035529555.1 Dehalococcoidia bacterium
ATTTCATGGATTTGTGATTCCTTGATGTATAGTATCTATGTATGCTACTACATAGTGAGCCTCCTTCTCGTAACGAAGCTAATTTATATTATTTGCGACGCTATTTAAAGCCTCTCTAAGCTCTCGGATAAAGGAGCGTACCTTGCTTATGCCATCCTTTTCCTCAAGCAGTTGTATGATACGGCTGCCTATGATAACACCATCGGCTGCCCTGGCTACTCGTTTTGCCTCATCCGGATTGGAAATGCCGAAGCCGACGCAGAGAGGCAGGCGCGACCGTTGCCGTACCTTTGAAACAAAACTCTCCAATTCTCGAGGCAGTCTATCACGAGACCCCGTAACCCCGGTCATCGAGACCAGATAGATGAATCCTCGTGACCTTCTTGCCACTATCTCGATTCGTTCATCGGTGCTGGTGGGCGCAAGCAGGTAGATAAGGTCGAGTTCGTGTCTGAGTGAGATTTTTTCCAGTTCCTCGCCTTCCTCTGGAGGCAGGTCGGGTATTATCAATCCGCTGATGCCCGAACTGGCGCAATCGCCGCAGAATTTGTCCAGACCGTAGCTGAACACAGGGTTGAAATAGGTCATAAATACCATAGGGACGTTGACCTTTGCTTTTAACTTATTAGCTGTTTCAAGGCAAAGCTCTGGCGTAACCCCGCGGTTCAGCGCGTGATAGCTTGCCCTCTGTATAGTGGCGCCGTCAGCTAACGGGTCTGAGAAAGGTATTCCCAACTCTATCAAATCGCATCCTGATGAAGCCAGGAGAGGAATCATCTCCAGCGTGGTCTCCAACGAGGGATAACCTACCGTAAGGTAGGGAATCAAGGCCTTGTGCCCTGGCTTTGTGAAAGAGGCTCCAATCCGGCTCACAGTTTAACTCCTAAAGCTTCAGCCACGATAGACATATCCTTATCGCCCCGCCCTGAAATGTTTACCACTATTAGCTTGTCTTTATTCAGTTCGGGAGCCAACTTGGCGGCATAATATACAGCGTGAGCGGACTCCAGGGCAGGGATTATGCCCTCGGTGGTGGTGAGTAGCTTGAATCCCTCCAGCGCCTCGCTGTCGGTTACGGCTACGTAGCTTGCTCGACCCGTGTCCTTGTAATAGCTGTGCTCCGGACCGACTCCGGGGTAGTCTAGGCCCGGGGCGATGCTCGATGTATCGCTCACCTGGCCGTGTTTGTCCTGCAATAAATACGATTTTGTTCCATGAAGTATACCTGGCCTGCCAGCTACGAGGGTGGCGGAATGACCGCCCTCGTTCAGGCCGCGGCCTGCTGCTTCGACACCTATCAGTTTCACGCTCATGTCGTGGAAAAAGGGGTGGAAAATACCGATGGCGTTGCTGCCTCCGCCCACACAGGCAAGTATGTAATCGGGAAGTTTGCCATGAGCCTGCATTATCTGCTCTTTGGTTTCCTTGCCAATTATCGATTGAAAATCGCGCACTATCATGGGATAGGGATGTGGTCCCACTACCGAACCCAGAAGGTAATGCGTAGTGCGCACATTAGTCACCCAATCGCGGATAGCTTCGTTGATAGCATCTTTGAGGGTGCGACTACCTGAGGAAACCGGGCGCACCTCTGCACCCAGCAATTTCATCCTGAATACATTCAACGACTGGCGTTTCACATCCTCCTCGCCCATGTAAACGATGCACTCCAGCCCCATCATGGCGCAAACGGTGGCGACTGCGACTCCGTGTTGCCCGGCGCCGGTCTCAGCTATAATGCGACGTTTGTTCATGCGTAGAGCTAGCAGCCCCTGGCCCAGCGTATTGTTGATTTTATGAGCACCGGTGTGCGTCAGGTCCTCTCGCTTGAGCAGGACTTGTGCGCCTCCCAGCTTGTCGGACAGTTTTTGGGCATGATACAGTGGTGTGGGACGGCCGGCATAGTTGCGGCACAGCGAATGAAACTGATTCCAGAAGGCGGGGTCGGCACAGGCCTGAGCATAGGCTGTCTCAAGATCGCTCAAGGCTGGCATGAGCGTCTCCGGTACAAATTTGCCGCCGTAAGGCCCAAAGTGGCC
>DATKWL010000183.1:0-6853 GCA_035529555.1 Dehalococcoidia bacterium
GTGGAATCGGATTAGCTTGTCGCGCTCCGGCACCGTAAAGCGCAGCGGACTATTGGCGATGGGCTTTATTTTGCCGGGGCGCAGCTTGGTTATTATAAAGATGCAAGCCGCACTGATTACCAGGGAAGCCAGGGCTACGTACGACAGGACTTTCTTTTTCATTAATACCTCCCCCTCTTAAATAGATGCCAGAAACGCATCCATAACATCCAAAGTCTTCTTTGCCACAACCATGTCGAATATCTTGTCTTTTACCTCTCTGGGCACCAATTCTATAGACTTGGTGGTTGCCGAGTCAAATTTAGCCATGGGGAACTTCTTCAGTATGGCGTCCCTTTGATGCTCGTTAGTAGGAACAGCCAGCTTTTTCAAGCCGGCAAATGCCTCCTGCGCCATGTCGGCAAGCCCGGCCTTCTGCAGTTTGCTCAGGCGTTCTTCGTTAATCCAGATATTTATGGGGTAAATCTCTGCCATCTTATACCTCCATCGGGGGAACACTGATAACAGGGTTCCTCCTGGCCAGATATTCGTTTGTTACGAAAGGTGACCCGAAGCCATACTTCTCGCCCGACTCCGTGACCAGGTCGAAGACCTCTGGTCTGAATATCAGTCGCGGTGGCTTGACTCCATCCTGGATGATGCTTCTGATTAAGGTGCCGCTGAAAGCCTGACTCTCCTTGTCATGCCCGCACAGCCCGGAATAGGTCACCTCGCCGCAGACAGGACAATACCACCACTCCAGCGTAAGCACCGAGACTATTCCCAAATCGGGAACCTGAGAAAATATCTCGTGGGCTGCATAAGGCGAATAGTATGTCCCCACGCCGGCGTGGTCTCTGCCAAACATGTGATGGGTGCAGCCCAGGTTTTTCCTTACAATGGCGTGGAAGATTGCCTCTTTGGGTCCGGCATAGCGCATATCCCAGAGCAGGATTGAGGTGAGGTGAGTGCCTTTTCTGAAATAGCCGGTCTGTCCCAGAGCGTCATGAGTTAATACAATCGCTTCGTCAATATAGTCTCCAGCCCTCTTCTCGCCGACCACGCAACTGACCAGTACCGCATCGGCGCTGGAGGCAAACCAGGCTCCTTTCATCAGCCACTCGTGTCCGGTGTGGGGGACGTTCCTGGTCTGGTGGGCGACCATTTTCTTCCAGCCCAGCTCTGCCGCCTTCTGCCGGAGCACCTTGGGAGGATACCAGTATTTATCGAAGGGCGGATTTATTTTGGGCGGGTTTATCAGGGTAATCTTGCCGCCGAGGAACTTGTCCTTGCAGGCGAAGGTTCGTTTCACGCCCGGATGCTTCTCCTCTGTGGTGCCGTAGACCTTTTGTGCCATCAGATTCTTGTCATAGGAGAAAATCTCCTCCAAATCCATTGTGGCAAAAGGCTGGTTCTGGTATGTGAGGAGGAGAGTGTCCCCTTCTTTTAATCCCTTCGCCTTAATCTCACTCTCAGAGATATCGAAGATGATGGGGATGCTCCAGATATAGCCGCTGGTGAGGCGCATATCCTTGCATACTGAGTCCACATCCTTGTGACCCATAAAGCCTTCGACCGGGGAGAAGAAGCCGTAAGCTATGCTCATAATCTCGGTGGCCCTCGAACCGTCGATGGGCAGTTTGATTTTAGCTTTTCTGGCCTTCTCCCGACCTTTGGCAGGCTCCAGCACCCTGTCCACGAGCTTACCTCCGTGCGGCGACAGGGCATTGTTTACTTCCGTCATATGACCTCCTTATTCAGTCCTCAATTCACTAGGCCTTTTTGTGTTTGGGGGCGGGCGCAACAATGCTGTGCTTTTCCAGGCAGAGGATGATTTGGCTGGCGCATTCCTCCAGATTGTATTTATCGGTCTCTGTGATTATCTCTGCAGCTTTGGGCTCTTCGTAAGGGGCGCTCACGCCGGTGAACTCTTTGAGCTCTCCTTTGCGGGCTTTCCCCCAGAGCCCCTTGGGGTCTCGCTGTTCACACATCTCAACTGAACATTTGCAGAAGATTTCAAAGAACGTTCCTTTCTCGTTCAGCGATCTTGCCTGGTCGCGGTCCGCCTGATATGGCGAGATGAAGGCGGTGAGCACAATGACGCCCGCATCGGCAAACAGTTTGGCGACCTCTCCGAGGCGGCGGATATTTTCCTTTCTATCCTCGGGGGAGAATCCCAGGTTCTTGTTAAGCCCGTGCCGTACGTTGTCGCCGTCAAGCACATAGGTATTGCAACTCCTATCGAAAAGAAGCCGTTCTACCTCGTGTGCCAGAGTGGATTTGCCCGAACTGGGCAGGCCGGTAAACCATAGCACTGCGCCCTTGTATTTATTTCTTTGCTCTCGTTCCGCCCGCGTGACCAGTGGTTTGTGCCAGGTGATGTTTGTGGCTTTTTGTTCTGTCATACCATCTCCTTTATTTACATAATATATGTTTTCACCAGAGTGTATGTGCCCAGTATCAGAGTCGCTACGCCTATGAGAAGTTTCAGCCTGTGGGAGCTTATTCTTCTCACAGTGAGTGCGGCAAGTGGCGCTGCGATGACCGAACCTATGCTCACGGCTGCAGCTATCTCCCAGGAGAAATATCCGTTGGCTAACAGGTAGCCCAGCAGGCCTACAATACAGACAAGAACTTCGGCAACCGTGGTGCTGCCCACTGAGTTCCTGACCTCTCTGCCGCTGATTATCTGGCCGCCTGTCACCAGCGGGCCATAGCCACCGCCGCTTATGCCCTTATTAAATGAGGCTATGAGACCCACGCCGACAAGGCTTCGCCAGGAAAAGGGGACTATTCGATTTCTCCGTATCAGGATAAATAACCCTACAGCTAGCACTATCGCTCCTATGTATGTTTGAAGGGCTATCTGGGAAATATTTATGGCAGTAAAGACGCCGACCAATGCTCCTATAATTCCGCAGACGGCGAGAATGAAAATGACCTTCGAGTCGGTGGATTTCGGCAGATAGATTAAGCGACGCATTCTCCCTTTTATGAACTGTTTTATTAATTGCTCATCGCGTTTGAAATCAAGGCTTATGTTCCCCAGTCGGTGATGCGCCAGTCCGGCGGCTATGCCCCCGACAAGCTGCCCCAGTAACACAGCGGGGACCACCTCCAATGGCGCAAAACCGATAATGATTAGAAACGGCGTCAGTGTGGTGCCGTAGCCCATGCCGATGGAGGCATCGGCATACTGACAGAATAAGGCTGCCACACAAACGGCTGCAAATAAAGCTGGCGCTATCTCCATAATCTGACTACGAATAAATAAGTGTCATTCCACACTGCTCGGCTCGACGCGCTTGTAGCCCAGCGCCTCAAGGGCAAAACTCCAGTTCTGGTTTACGTTCTGTATCAAGCTGTCCTCCAGCTTTTTATATACATTCTTCTGATAGCCTTTGATGGAATCCAGGTAAGCCGTGAACGCAGGTTCTACCTCGGCAAATCCGGGCAAACCCAATGTCTCGTATATTCTGCGCAGTTGAACTAACGGTTCCTTCTCCAGGTCCTCGTATTTGACCTCTACCAGATTACCCTTGGGGATGAGCGATTTGTCGGCAAAGAATTTTTGCATAAGCTGCGTATAGAAACGCAAAACCCAGGTCTCAAGTTCTTTTAGGTCGATTTCCTGGACTTGAGCTCGTACTAGTACAGTCCTATAAAGATGCTGAGTCGAGCGAAAAACATCGTAAGGATTACGATAGGTGTGGATGAATTTGGCATCGGGGAAGAGTTCGAGCAGCGCTTTCAGGCGCGCGCTATCAGCGCAGTTCTTAATAACCAGCCGTTTTCCTCCGGCTTTGAACGTAGCCTTGCGCAGCATCTTCAGATAATATTTTCCCCATTCTGTGCGTATAGACTCGGGCAGAGCATTGAAGTTGGTTATGTACCTCTCGAAGTAGTAGGAGGCACGCCTGGGGAATGAGTACATGTGGAGATAGGAGTAGGGCGACATATTAGCAATGGCGAGGTCTTCTTCTTCGGGGTTATCCAGGGAAAGAGGAATATTGTCTATCTCCCTGGTGGGATGCATTCTCTGAGCCATCTTATTAAACGGTTTTTTTAGCAATCTTTCGTCAATCAAACACAAACCCGGGGCAAATGCCTGCCACATCGAGACACGTCCCAAACTTTTGTCCTGGCACAGCAGATTGTGCAGGTGCGTTGTTCCGGTGCGCCAGTGGCCGATAATGAAAACGGGTGGGTGTTCAATGGCTGTTCTTTTGACGGCTCCGCCGTATCGAAGTGATTCATATGCTCTGAGGGGTATAGTGCCAAGCGTGCAGAAGGTTACGAAGGCAGCGCGGGGAATGTATTTTCTGTCGATGCTTTTATTCTCCCAGAGCAGCTTGAGCCAGCTACGGGAGGAGCCGAAAATAGACGGGTGTTCAAACAGGCGAGCGCGCTTTTGCTGAGCCACGGTACCTCCTTAATGCACTACGAAATTGCCTGAGAGAAAAAAGATAAAACGAGGATAGGATCAATAAATCGCTGTGCCTGTATAGTCAGCGTTCGGTCACTAAATGTAATTTGTACCAGCCAGCCGCACCGAGTAGATAGTCTATATAGACTATCCGATGCCGTGGATTATACCATTTTTGTCAAGCTATTGCACTTTAAAAGTTATCATCAGATTTTACGGCGTGTAAGATTGTCTATAGTTGTTTGCCTGTGATATTATCTTGCCGTGGTGGAAGGAATTTGCGGGAGGTGATATCTAAAAATGACTATGTACGATTATGAGTTTGCTGCCGAGTCTCTCACGGCTTTTGCCCAGCTTCGTCACACATGGTTTGCCATGAACAAGGTCATCGAGCTAAAGCTGCTTGAGGTGGATTCCACTCTCGAGAGCATTGCGGTGCTCTGGGCGTGTAGAGACTACCCTGGACCTTTGCATCCTGCCGAGATAGCTCGCCTGGTGTTTCGTGCCCCTCACACTGTGGCTGCGATGCTCAACCGTATGGAGAAAGAAGGACTGATAGTAAGAGTACGCAAGAGACAGGGGCATCCCTTTACAGAAGTGAGACTTACTGCCAAAGGCAGGAAAGCCTGTTCGCCCAGGGTGGCTGTGCTGAAAGATGTGATTGCCGAACTGATGTCCGCCATGTCGGACAAGGAGCTGGCGCAGCTTGTGGAACTGACCAAGCCCCTGCAGATAAAGGCTCTGGAGATGCTACAAGCTAAATTAAAGCCATCTCCGGGACACCCTGAAGAAATCACTATGCCTGTCAAGAGACCGAAGAGTAGCAAGAAAAAGGGCGTTTAATCTAGCACCTACTTCAGTTTGTGGCTGTAGTGTTTGCGGAACTTGGCTAATTTAGGCGCAATTATCACCTGGCAATAAGGCTGGCTTGTGTTCTGACTGAAGTAGTCCTGGTGGTAGTCCTCTGCGGGATAAAAGGCAACAAGTGGCTTGACCTCGGTCACGATAGGGGATTTCCAGACCTTAGCCGCATTGAGTTCTTTAATCATCTGCTCAGCGATAGCTTTCTGCTCATCGTTGTGATAAAAAATTGCGGAGCGATACTGGGTTCCTACATCCGCACCCTGGCGGTTGAGTGTCGTGGGGTCATGTATCTGAAAAAATACCTCGAGGATTTCTTTATAGGAAATAACTCCGGGGTCAAACGTTATCTGTACTGCCTCGGCGTGGCCGGTTTTGCCTGTGCAAACCTCGTGGTACGATGGATTTGCCACTTTCCCGCCTGTATAGCCTGATACTACCTTATCCATTCCTTTTAATTCAGCAAAGACAGCCTCAAGACACCAGAAGCAACCTCCGGTGAGAGTGGCAACTTCTGTATATTTGCCCTGATTCAAACGCATCCCCCTCTTATCCCCTCCCTGGAAACGAAAGTTGTCCACTTATTCCGATTCCCTGACGAACTTCAGGGCGGCCGAATTAATGCAGTAGCGTTTGCCCGTGGGCGGCGGGCCATCATCGAAAACATGGCCTAGGTGTGCGTCGCATCTTTTGCAGAGCACTTCCGTTCGACGCATTCCGTAGCTATTGTCAGGCTCCATTCTCATGTTTAAATCTGAGACAGGTTCGAAATAACTGGGCCAACCTGTACCCGAGTTGAATTTGGTTGCGGTCTGGAAGAGGTCTGTGCCGCACCTGACACACTGATATATGCCGGGTTCCTTGATGTCATCGAAAGTGCAGGTAAATGGTGTCTCCGTTCCCTTTTCGGTGCTGATGCGGTACTGCTCGGGGGTCAACAGTTTCTTCCACTCTGCGTTTGTCTTGCGCACTTTATCTATGTTTACTATTCTCTTCTGACGGCTGTCGAATATCTGCACCTTTTCCACCTTAGACCCTCTCCTGGATTGAATAATGAAAAAATGTGGTGTACAAAAATTATCAGCTACTCAGTTTTAACGGTTGGCGTTTTGACCAGGAATAGGGAGGTATTACCTGATTGCAGTACTTTATCCGCAGTGCTACCCAGCGCCCAGCGTTTAATACCTGACCTGCCATGAGTGGTCATGGCAATGAAGTCGGCATCTCTTTCATCTGCAAAGTTTATGATTACCTCGGTTACCTCGCCGAATTTGACCTGATATTTGGCATCTATACCCCTGCGTCCGAGGCTGGTGGCTATTCCCTCCAGATAGTTATCATAAAAGGTTTTCATCGATTTTTTCTTTTTCTCCGAATAGCCCTGGTATTTGAATCCACCAGCGGCGTAGAAGCGGTAGCTTGGTTCTATTACGTGCAATAGAACAACCTTGGCCTCAACCCCGCAGGCAAGTTCCTCGATATATGGGATGACCGCCTCGCTTTCCTTGGAGCCGTCTAAAGTAACTATTATCTTCCCAAATATGCTTTCCCGGATTGTGTCGGGGCTTACTTGCTTGGCTCTAACGA
>DATKWL010000184.1:0-7007 GCA_035529555.1 Dehalococcoidia bacterium
TGCGCTGCGCACCTGTAGCGGAGCGGAGGCGCTGTACAGACGGAACAGGGCATGTTCATCTGCGCTCAACTTAGGACGCAACACAGGCAGCGGGTCCGGTGGTGCGGATTGGTGTATTTCGTCCAGGCGGTAAAGCAGCTCAGTGAGATAATTATTGAAGCCGGCCTGTTTCGCCATGTCCACTGCGGGGCTTGAGGAATCTAGGCGTAAAAAAACCCTCTCCGCTTTGATTTTATCGCCAGCATAGCCCACTCTCTCGAGCAGGTCAATACAGCTCTCCTCGCAGCCTGGCTCCAGCAGCAGGCGCTCGATAAACCAGGCGCTGGGACCCTGCCCACTGCGAAGGCAAACCAGTCCCTGAATAAACCCGCCGCGGACGCAAACAAAGCTATGCTGTTTGTCGACTGAAATCAAACAGCCCTTGAGCACAGGCACGGCTGCCAGCAATTCTATTCCCTTACCGCCCAGCCTGTCTCTTGTCCTCGCCTCATTTTTCGGAGCTTTGCCCAGGAACAAGAGCAGTGCCGGAATGTCAGTAAGCTGAAGCGAACGTATCATCACATCTCAGTCGGACTTGCTTTGGAATTGCCGTCAACCAGTGACAGAAAGTATTTATGTAATCTAAAGTCAGCGGTAAGCTCGGGATGAAAGGCAGTGGCTATTACATTCCCTTCCCTGGCGGCCACCGGCGTGCCATCGGCGAGACTGGCCAATACCTCGACACCGTTGCCTATCTTCTCAATCCACGGGGCACGAATAAAAACAGCATGAAATAGAGGAGGGCCAAGTACAGATATATTGAGGTCGGTTTCGAAACTCGCTACCTGACGGCCAAAGGCATTGCGCCTGACTGAGATATCCATCGCACCCAGTCCTTCAACTGAAGGATGCTGGTTAAGCTCGTAAACCTCCTTTGCCAGCAGAACCATGCCGGCGCAGGTGCCCAAAACGGGGAATCCCCTGGCAATAAGCTTCTTGAGTTCGCCGACAAGGCGATATTCACTCATAAGCTTGCCGATGGTGGTGCTCTCGCCACCCGGTATTATCAGCCCTTTGACCCCTTTCAATTCCTCGGGCAGCCTTACGGGGACCGCCGCCACCCCCAATCGCCGCAGGGTCTCCATATGTTCCACAAAAGCACCCTGCATCGCCAGAACGCCGAATTTCTTCATATTTACCACCCCACCGGCTTAAAGATTACCAACCGCGGGGCGCAAGCAGCTCCTTCTCGGGTATCGCCTTTATGTCCAGCCCTGCCATAGGCACCCCTATACCCTTGGACACCTCGGCGATGATTGCAGGGTCTTTAAAGTGCGTAGTAGCCTTCACAATCGCTTTTGCAATCGATTCCGGGTTGGAGGACTTGAAAATCCCTGAGCCTACAAACACGCCTTCGGCGCCAAGCTGCATCATCAGCGCTGCATCAGCGGGGGTAGCAACTCCGCCAGCAGCGAAATTAACCACAGGCAATTTGCCCGTCTTGTGCACTTCCTTAACCAGCTCGAAAGGAGCTCCCAGGGCCTTTGCCTCAGCCATAAGCTCATCCTCAGGCAGGCCCTTCAGCCTTCTCAGTCCATCCATAACTGCCCGCATATGCCTAACTGCTTCGACGATGTTCCCTGTCCCGGCCTCGCCCTTGGTGCGAATCATGGCAGCTCCCTCGCCTATGCGGCGCAGTGCCTCTCCCAAATCCCGGCAGCCGCAGACAAAGGGAATCTTAAATGTATGCTTATATATGTGATGGCTTTCATCGGCAGGGGTGAGGACTTCGGACTCATCTATGAAATCGATTCCCAGCGATTCAAGCACCTGAGCCTCGACAAAATGCCCGATGCGGCATTTAGCCATCACCGGTATGGTCACCGTCTTCATGATAGCCTCGATAATCGTGGGGTCTGCCATACGCGCCACCCCGCCATCCGCCCGAATATCGGCAGGGACTCGCTCCAGCGCCATCACCGCACAAGCCCCGGCCGCCTCAGCAATCCTGGCATGTTCGGGGTTGGTAACATCCATAATCACCCCGCCCTTCAACATCTGGGCCAGCCCTGTTTTAACCGTCCAGGTACCTTTCTCCATCCTGCCTCCTTCGCCTCAGAGACCGAGTCCTGCTTATTATGTTATATTGTACACTCGTCTGCAATAGTTAGCAAGCAAACCTGTGGCGCGATATCAAATGTAGGGGCGCACGGTCGTGAGCCCCTATTGTAATCCCCCTACACCCCCTTTACGAAAGGGGGAACATAAGAAGGAAGTGAAAATTGCAAAGTGAAAAATTCAAAGGGGAGTAATCTAAAAACAAGTTGAATGCTTGAAATGGGTTTGGAATTTGCATTCGGCACAAGTTCAGGTCAGGGTTTAGGATTTGAAGCTAGATGTCCAGGTTCCTCACCTGGCGGGCATGGGCCTGGATGAAGGCTTTGCGGGGCGGGACTTCCTCTCCCATCAGTGTTTCGATAATCTCGCTGGCTTTGACCGCATCCTCGACATCCACCCTGAGCAGTGTGCGGTTCTTGGGATCCATGGTTGTGTCCCACAGCTGTTGCGGGTTCATTTCACCCAAACCTTTGTAACGCTGAATCTCCACCCCCTTGGGGCCCATCTTGGCCACCAGCTCGTCTTTTTCTTTGTCTGTATAGATCCAGTGTTCCTCTTTGCCCTTCTTGATGCGGTATAGCGGCGGCTGGGCGATAAATAGATGTCCATTCTCTATCAGTTTGGCCATGTGCCTGTAGAAGAACGTGAGCAGAAGAGTGCGGATGTGGGAGCCATCGACATCGGCATCAGTCATGATAATCACGCGATGATAGCGCAGCCTTGCCGGGTCGAACTCGCTGCTGTTGCCCGCACCCAGCGCCGTAATTAAGGCCCGGATTTCTTCGTGGGCCAGCATTTTCTCCGGCCGAGCTTTCTCCACATTCAGAATCTTGCCCTTCAACGGCAGAATCGCCTGGAATCGGCGGTCTCGCCCCTGTTTGGCAGAGCCTCCTGCGGAGTCTCCTTCTACGATATATATCTCGCATTCAGCGGGATTTTTCCCCGAACATTCGGCAAGCTTGCCAGGGAGAGTAGAGGTGTCGAACAGCCCCTTTTTGGTGACCAGGTCGCGGGCTTTGCGCGCTGCCTCGCGAGCCCGGGCAGCGGTCATACACTTCTCCATTATCCGCTTGCCCTCGGCGGGGTGTTCCTCGAGGTAGCCTGTAAGTCCCTCCGCCACCGCCGACTCCACCATGCCCTTGACCTCCTGGTTGCCCAGCCTGGTCTTGGTCTGCCCCTCGAACTGGGGCTGGGTCAGCTTGACGCTTATTATGGCTGTCAGGCCCTCCCTGACATCGTCGCCGGTGAGATTAGCCTCGTTTTCCTTGAGGAACTTGTATTTTCGACCGTAGTCGTTGAGGACCCGGGTCAGCGCCGAACGAAAGCCCGTGAGATGGCTGCCGCCATCTATAGTGTTGATGCAGTTGGCAAAGCTCAGAGTGGATTCTGTGAAACTCTCATTGTACTGGAGGGCGACCTCCACTATCGTGCTATCCACCATCTTCGAGAGGGAAGCCGGCATCGGCTGTAACACGACCCGCTTTCGATTGAGGTGGCGTACAAAACTGACTATGCCACCCTCGAAATAGAAGGTCTTATCATCGCCATTTCGCAGGTCTCTAAACCATATCTCAACCCCTTTATTCAGATACGCCATCTCGCGGAAAGATTGTGCCAGCACATCGAAACTGTAATCACCTTTCTCGAATATCTTTTCATCCGCGAGAAAGGCGGTTATTGTTCCCGAGCCTTCGGCATTCCCCACCACTTTGGCCGCAGCCTTTGGTATACCTCGCTCATACTCCTGACGATAGAGCTTGCCGTCCCGTTTTACTTCTACTTTCAGCCAGGACGATAGAGCATTTACCACTGAGGCGCCCACGCCATGCAGGCCGCCGCACACTGTGTAGCCACGGCCTCCGAATTTGCCGCCGGCGTGCAGAGTGGTCATCACTGTCTCCAGGGCGGAGACCTTGGTGACGGAGTGGATTTCCACAGGTATGCCCCTGCCGTTATCTGCCACATTGACCGTCCCGTCCTCATGGATGGTTATTTCAATCCTGTCGCAGTAGCCGGCCATAGCCTCATCGATGCTGTTATCGACAATCTCGAGGACGAGGTGATGCAGTCCCTTCTGGTCGGTGCTGCCGATATACATGCTGGGGCGCAGGCGCACTGCCTCGAGGCCCTGAAGCACCTGGATGTCTTCGGCATTATATGTTTCGTGATTCCTGACTTCGTCCATAGCTAAAACAACATCATAAAATCAAAGTTTGATGGTATGAGCATCCCTGAACCATACAGGAGGTCTTTCTGAGGAGAAAGCAAGTTAACTACAACATATCGTGTAGTAAAGGCGCCCCTAGCCAGCCCTTCAGTTGAGCCCATCAATCAATTTTATCACATTTTGAGTCAAATGTGAATACGCTTAGCTAGCGTCTTGCCAGCTTTAGGGAACCTTTGCCACAAAACGCTTCTTGTCCCTTTTGCACAGGAACTGGATGGCATAGCGGCCGGTCATGGCGCCGCTGGGCACCCCGCCGCCGGGCTGCACCCACTGCCCCGCCATATAGAAGCAGTCGAGCCCGGGCAGGGTCTTGCTCATGTTCATATTTACGACCTCGGGAGTCATCAGCCAGCCCTCGAAGCTGCCCTGCCAGTTGCCCGTGTAGCGATGAAAAGTGATCGGGGTTGCCACATCTTTCATTTCGACCTGAGATGCGAAGCCCGGGAAGCGCTTATCAAGCAGGGATATCACCGTATCGGCGATTTTCTCTTTCTCTTCTTTATAATGTGTCAGATTCTGGCGAAGAGGTTCCCAGTAATTGTAGTTCGATAGAAACATCACCGTCAGCAATGTCTTGCCCGCAGGAGACAGCGAGGGGTCGAAATTATGGATACGCACGCTGAGCCACTTCCTCTCCTCGCCTGCAATCATGACCGGCTTATCAAGCTGAATCACCAGGCCGGATATCACTTGAGGCATATCGTCAAAGGTCCTGTTGACACCCAGGCCGATGTAAATCAAAGGCTGAAAGATAAGCATTTTCTCATAATAGCCACGGATTTTATCGTTGACGTATTTCCCTTCCAGCATCTCGAATATGGTGGCATGGCCATCGGCAGCCGAAATCACATAATCAGCCCTTTGCTCGCTCCCGTCAGACAATTTCACACCGACAGCCCTGTCCTTCTCTACAAGTATTTTGCTCACCTGCGACTTGTATTTAATCTCGCCGCCCAGATTGAGATACCGCTTTTCAATGGCGCGGGACAGCTTCATCGAGCCTCCGAGAACATACCCCGCCCTCTTCTGATGCATCAGGGCAATGGTCATGAGTATGAATACAGATGAAAACTCGGGCATCCATACCTCTTCCCAGGCAGCGCGCAGCAGAGGGTTCTTGAAATGCCGGGCAAAGTCCGTCATGGTCATGCGCCCCCACTTCCTCGTAGCGCCGAGCTGGGGGAATATTCTTGCCAGCAGCTTCAATCCTTCTATGGGACTGTATAGCTCCGGCGCTTTATCTACAGGCATATCCATACGGGTAAAGCGACGCATAGCCCTGCAGCATTCCCCGATGAATTTTGCATCCTCCGGGGCTATCTCCTTCATGTGGGCTTCCAGTCGGTCGATATCGGTGTACAGGGTGAACGCTTTGCCGTTGGCATCCTCAAAGCGATAGAATTGCTCCATATTGATTATTTCCTGACCCTGCAAAGCACCGAGCTCCTGCCAAAGGGTATACAGACCGATCCCCGGCGCCGAGCCGACTAGCCAGTGCAGGCAGCCGTCTATGGTGTAACTCTTGCGCTGCCAGGCAGTGCACAGCCCGCCCGGCTTATCGTGCATCTCGAATATCTTTGTGCTGTAGCCATTCATCTGGCCGTAACAGCCAGCACTCAGCCCCGCCATACCCGCCCCGATTATGATTACCGATTTACCCATTGCCCCCTCCCTTGTCGCCCTTTACCATCTTTTCGTTATCTAGGCCAGCCAGACCTCACCCTGCGCGTTCGCGCTCAGGAGAGCTGCGTAATCGTATCCTTTTCGCTTTATTTCTTCTGCTCCGCCCTGGTTGCGGTCCAGAACCACCACCACCTTGACCACCTTGCAGCCCTCTGCCTCGGCAGTCTCTATGGCCCGCAACAGCGAGCCCCCCGTGGTTATGACATCGTCTACTATGGCTACCTTGGCCCCTTTCTTAAGATGCCCCTCGATGAGCCTCTGAGTGCCGTGTTTCTTGGGCTCCTTTCTTACAATGAACGCCGGTACGGGCTTGCCCTCCATCTGGCCGACCACAGCAACTGCGGTTACGATGGGGTCAGCGCCCAGGGTCATACCTCCAATTGCCTCGGCGCCGGCTTTGGTTATGATATCGAGAATTTTCTTCCCTATGAGGTATGCGCCCTCGGGCCAGAGCGTGACCATCCTGCCATCGAAATAGCATGAGCTTTTAAGCCCGGAGGTCAACGTGAAATCGCCTTTAAGGACTGCTTTCTCCTTAAACACCTCCAGCAATCTCTTATCGTCAGCCTTGGTCATTTCCGCCCCCTTTGAATTTTTCACTTTTCATTTTGAATTTGGAGCTTAAGATTTCGAATTTTTACCTATCTGTACAAATTGTGCTTGACTATATATTTCTCCACAGCCTCAGGTACAAGGGATCTGATGGATTGCCCTTGCGCAACCCGTCTCCTTATCTCTTTCGAGCTTATGTCTATCTGAGGCACATCGAGTAGCATGATGCGCTTCGCCGCTCCAGGGACAGACCGGTCAAGGACGCGTAAATCAGCCTTGGCATGTCCGAGTCTCCCTATCCCCACCACCTGACAGGCCTCGATCAGCCTGGCTGGCTCTTTCCACCGGGGAAGCTCTGCCAGGGCATCGGGGCCAGCTATAAAATAGATTTCTACGGCTGGACCCAGCTTGTTTTTCAGTTCAAGAATCGTATCTATACTATAAGACG
>DATKWL010000185.1:0-3008 GCA_035529555.1 Dehalococcoidia bacterium
GTCAAATCGCCCGCAGATATAGTTAATTTGCTACAGGGAGAGATGGCGTTTCTGGAACAGGAAGAGCTATGGCTGGTGCTCCTTAACACCAAAAACCAGGTGCTTGGCATTCCCCGGGTATATAAGGGCAGCATTAATACCTCACTTATCAGGGTAGGAGAACTTTTCAAAGAAGCGGTAAGGGAGAACTGCCCTGCCTTGATAGTAGTGCATAATCATCCCTCCGGCGACCCAACACCCAGCCCCGAAGACGTCAAAGTGACCGAGCAGATTGTTAAAGCAGGCAAGTTGCTTGATATAGATGTGCTCGACCACATCATCATCGGACAGCAACGCCACATCAGCCTCAAAGAGAGAGGACTGGGGTTCGGCTAAAACACCGTTCGTGGTGAGCTTGTCGAACCATGAACGGCCCTTCGACAGGCTCAGGGCGAACGGATTGCTGCCTACAGCGTTCTCTAAGAGCCATTATGGCACGGCTGGCGCCACATGAACCAGAAATGTCTTCCCCGAACATCTGCTTCTCCGGTGACCTCGAAGCCGAAATGCTCGTAGAACCGCACATACTCCGGTTTGTCTGTTTCCAGATACGCTTTAGCGCCCTCTTCGTCCATCTGTTTGCAGAACCGTGTCATAAGCTGGCTTCCGATTCCCTGCTTTTGCATTTCCGGAAGTACGGCAATGGGGTCGATATGCCAGTGTGGCTGCTTCGGGTCAAGTCTGTACCAGATTAATCCCTGTCTGGCGTGGTGTAGAGCAGTACTTCTCATCGAGACAAGCATGATTGGCAGGTATCTCAATGTCTGCAGTGGCGATAACTGGCAATGCGGCCACTTTACAAACCGAATCACCCCCACAACACGATTGCCCTTTTTAGCCAGCAGTGTATTACCCGGCAGATGTTTCAACGGAAACTCGAACATAGCCACTGCCCTGCGTTCCTTGTCTCGCTGACCCTTCAATATCTTGATAAGGCCAGGGCGTGAAAAAAATGCCAGAGCGAGCAATCGGGCAGTCTCTCTAATCTCTTCCGCCCTAAGTTGTTCGATGATTACCTGTTTCATACGCTTTACATTCGGACAAACGGCAGGGGCAATTCATGAATTGCCCCTGCACCGTACTAGCTCTTTAAACTTAGAATGCCTACATCACAATGCTCGACCTGGTAACCAGCCCTTTATTCTGTTCCTCAAAAGCCCTATTTATCTCCTCCAGCGGATAGCAGCAAGCCAATATTTTATCGTAGGGATACTTACTCTTAGTCCGGCTCAGGAAATCGAGCGCCTTTTTCAGGGCTTCGGCTGTGTAAAGAGCCAGGCCGAATATGCTTTTGCCGTTAATAACCAGCGCAGAAGGGTCGAACTCAAAATATTTGAGAGGACTCACATTGCCCAGTTCCAGGTAACGGCCGCCGTTGCCCAGCATGTCTATCCCCTCACTAATTACCTGAGGAAAGCCCACAACCTCAACAACAACATCTGCACCCCAGCCACCGGTGAGCTCTTTTACCCTGCCTGACCGCTCGTATGACTCCTTGAACTCCCTCATGTCTATTATCTCGTCAGCGCCAAATGCCTTTGCCAGTTCCAGCCGCTCCTCGATGCCGTCAATGACTATGACCCTGGCTGCGCCCATCTCTTTGGCAACAGCAGTAGCATAGATTCCCAAACCTCCGGCGCCCTGTATAGCAACAGTCTCACCGAAGCTAAACTTCACCTTATCAAGGCCATAGATTACCTCAGCGAGTGCACAGTTAGCAGGGGCTACTATCTCGTCGGAAAGGTCGTCCGGTACTTTGAAGACAGTCTGATTAGGCAAGAGATAATAGTATTCCGCGTAAGCGCCTCTGAAATGAGGCGGAGGCTCACAGAGATTCACCACGGTTATAGGAGCGGAGGGGCAAGCGGCATCGTTACCTGTCAAGCAGGCACGGCAACGCCCGCAGGGTACAAAGTAGCGATATACCACCCTGTCCCCTTCTGCGAGAGGTTGCCCTGCTGAATCGGTGACGACACCCTCCCCCAGCTTCTCTACAGCGCCCACCATTTCGTGACCGATGATTACCGGCATTGGCATTCCCAGCGCAGCAAGGTCAACATCCCCACGCCACATGTGCAGGTCCGAGCCACAGATATTCGCCCTTCTTGTCTTGACCAGAATAGCTCCCGGCTCGGGCTCGGGCACCGGATACTCCTTTATTTCCATAGGATGGCCAAGTCCATGATATATCGCCGCCCTGCCTTTTTTGATTTTAGCCATTAAAACCCCTTTCCTGCTTTAGAAATTCAAATACGTGTGATGATTTCTAGCACGGCTGCAAGTATTTGTCAAGGGTGAAAACACCAGACCTGAGACTATCACAAAGAACGAACAAGGGGCTCAGCGCTTTGCGCTGAGCCCCTTGTTCGTTCTTCCAAAATCCGAACTTACTTCAACGAGTAAGCGCCATGCTTCTCGGCTGGGAAGTAATCGCCCGGTAGATAGGTTGCGCTCTTGGCAAACCGCTTCGGGTCGTACTCCACCAGCTTAAGCGCCTTCCTCTTGGCATCAATGTGAGCTATTGCCTCCTGCACAGCCTTCTTGTGGTCAGGCTCGAAGTACCAGGCAGCTCCGAACTTATTCTGGTATCCTTCAGTGATTAGCTTAACCACATCAGGACTGCCGCCGACAGGCGAGCCAACACCCATCCAGGTAGTCACGCCTGAGGCCACGACATATGTTCCGATGGTAAGCGCCTTCTCGGACATCCACTCTGGAGCGAACCCAGCCACAGGCAGGTCGCTCATATCCTCACCCAGGCCACCTTCGCAGGCAGACTGAGCAAGTACGGTCAGAATACGTGTGTTATCCACACAGGAGCCCATATGCAGCACCGGCGGGATACCTATAGTCTGGCAGATTTCCTTCAAGCCCGGGCCGCACTGCTCCATAACCTCTGGAGTGAGCAGACCTGCTTTGGCGCAGGCTATGGCGTTGCACCCTGTGGTGACCACCAGTATATCGTTCTT
>DATKWL010000186.1:0-3883 GCA_035529555.1 Dehalococcoidia bacterium
TTCGATTGGTACAGAAAAGATAAGTTTTGAATTGGTGGGTTCCATTTCATTTCACCCACCCTGCTAGGGCTGCCACACCATGACTTCACAGTAACTGGGTGTGGGGGGCGATGAACAATGAAAGTCTATATAGTTTCGGAACAGGCTTTGGAGGGGTCAAGAGATTCGGAGGATGCTCATTTTTCGTTCGATGGTCAACCCAAGTGTGGCGGATGCAACTGGGAGCAAGGTCGACTCTTCGTCCTAGCTGACTCTCAAGAAGAAGCAGATGCGATTTATCTATCGGGTGATGGTGGCCTCTGTGGGGATTGCTTTGCGGACTTATTGCAAGACTGCGGTTATGAAATAAGGCAATAATCTATTCAAGATAGCCTCAATTTTGTGCCCCTACCCTAACCTCGCCGTGCCTAACATTAAGAAAAACACGATGAGATTGCTTCGCATCCTTCCTTCAGGAAGGATGGACTCGCAAAGACATAATCGATTATCAGCCCCCTTAAGTGCTCCAGCGTCACTATTCTGTGTCGTTGCGAGGAAGTGTAGCGACGAAGCAATCTGGTGGGGTTGGGTGGCAAACTGACCCCTGAAAGCTGAGTGCTGATGTTGAGACTGCCACGTCCCGCCAGAGGCGGACTCGCAAAGACATGAAAAATTCGAAGAATGCCTCAAGAAATTCCTCTTTTTACTAAATCCGTTGAACAGCCTCAGCATTGGGTGTAGAATAGTGCTAATCAGTTCAGGGCTGAGTTACGGGTAACGGGGAGCAGATGCTCCAACCTACCCTGTAACAAAGGACGGCGAGATTGCTTCGCCTCCGCCTGCGGCGGATGGACTCGCAAAGACATGGAAAATCAAGGAGACTGTGAATGAAGGTGCCCAGGTGTAAGGGAACGCGCGATTTGTTGCCTCCGGATATGGCGAAGTTCCGCAAAATCGAGGCAGAGTTCCGTGATTGCTGCCTGGGCTGGGGCTATCAGGAGATAAGGACGCCTGTCCTGGAATACCTGCACCTGTTCACCTCCGCCGGCACGCTCTCCCCCGAGATGCTGGGACGGGTTTATTCCTTCCTCGACTGGGATGGCTGGAGCGGGGAACGCGTGGTGCTCCGACCCGACGGCACTATCCCCACCGCCCGGCTTTATGTCGAGAACTTCGCTAAACTGCCTCTGTGCCGGCTGTTCTATGTGGAGAATATGTTCGCCTTCGAAGGCTCGGGCAAGGAGTCGAGGGAGCGCTGGCAGTGCGGCACCGAGCTTATCGGCGGCAGCAAAGCGGAGGGCGACGTCGAGCTGATTTCAATCGCACTGGAGACTATGTCCAGGCTGGACATCGAGCCTGTGGACATTCGGCTGGCCCATGCCGGCCTGATTAAGATCTACCTCGATGGGCTGGGGCTGAGCGGGGAACGGGAGGCCGATATACTGGATAAAATCTTCTCCGGAGATACCAGCGTGCTGGGGCAGCTCAAAGGCAGAAACAAGAAGCTGGAGAAAAGCCTGCCCCTCCTCTTCGGAATGAAGGGAGATTCACCAAAACTGGTGGAGAACCTGAGGAGCGTTCTGCTGCCCGAGCTGCCTGCCGTGAAGCCCTGTCTCGATGAGCTGGCCCGGATAGCCGCTCTGCTCAGCGGGCTGGACTTCAGCTACCAGATTGATTTCACCTCGGGGCGTGGCTTCGAGTACTATACGGGCATTATCTTCAGCTTCTATAACGGGAAACGCAGGATGGGCGGCGGCGGCAGATACGATGAGCTGATACCGCTGGTGGGTGGCAAGAAGGTCCGCGCCTCCGGCTTCGCCCTTTATATCGACGAACTGATGGCTTTGCTCAAAGAGGTGCCCGCGCGCAGGAAGATACTGCTCAGGGCGAAGGACGGCGAGGGGCTTAAGCTCTCATTGGAGGTGGCTCGCCTGCTGCGAGAAGCTGGATATACGGCTGAATTCGACCTGGGCTACAAAGATACCAGCGATTTCCGCTGGATTGTGGATATGCGTGGAGACAAGGGGATTGAGTTGATTGACCAGCTCAGTGGCAAGAAGGTGCGCAAGTCCTCACCTGAAGGATTGCTGAGATTTATTGAGGAGACAGGTTGGTGCAGGTAAAGATAGCCCTGCCCAAAGGGCAGTTGCAGAACAGCACCGCAGCCTTGTTCAAGGAAGCAGGCTGCGCCATCGCCGACTATCGCGAGGGCTCCCGCTCCTATCGGCTGCGCTGCGATTCGGCTCCCGACCTTTTCCTCAAGGTGTTCCATGAGAAGGACATCGCCATTCAGGTCGCTGTGGGGAACTATGATCTGGGTATCTGCAGGCTGGGCTGGGTGGATGAGCTGCTGTCCAAATATCGCAGCGACGCTGTGGTCAAGGTGCATGACCTGGGCTACGGGAAGCGGAATCTGTATGCGGTAGCATCCCGTGCTTCCGGGTTAAACTCCGTGGAGGCGCTGAGGAAATATACGGGAAGCGTGCGCATTGTCAGCGAATATCCCAATCTGGCTGAGGCGTTTGCCCTGAAGCAGCGGCTGAGGAGGTTTCAGATATTCCCCGTCTGGGGAGCGGCGGGAGTTTATCCTCCCGAGAATGCTGAAGTTGCCATAGTCTCGGAGACCTCGGCGGACAGGCTCCAGGAGCAGGGTTTGGTTCCGCTGGCAACGCTTCTGGAAAGCAGCGCTTATCTGGTCGCCAACAGGAACAGCCTGCAGAATAAAGACCTGAGCCGTCTCCTCAAAGCGCTCTCCTCAAAAGAGATAAAGGAGGCTGACGTTAGTGAAGAAGCCGTAGGTGGCGCACGTGTTGGGGCGAGGGCTTCATCTACTGAAAAATCTCGAATTTCTCTGGCTCTGCCCGATGGACACCAGCAGCGTCATGTGGTCGATTTTCTGAACAGGGCGGGGCTGCGGATAGATGGCTACCGTGCTGGCAACGGGTTGAGGATGGATTTCGACGGCGTGATGGTTAAGGTGGTCAGGCCGCAGGATATGCCGCTTCAGGTTGCCAACGGCAACTTTGATTTAGCGATAACGGGCAGGGATTGGCTCAGAGACTGCCTCTACAGGTTCCCCTCGAGTCCTGTTACTGAGCTGCTCAATCTCGGTTTCGGCAAGGTGAGGATTGTGGCTGTGGTGAGCAGGGATTTGCCTGTTTCCTGCACCGATGATTTGAGGAAAGTGAAGCGCGAATCCGCTCTCAGAGTGGCTTCCGAGTATATCAACATAGCTGATAAATATGCGAATGACAATCATCTGACGCCCTGCAAGCTCATTCCCACCTGGGGCGCCAGCGAGGCTTTTCTGCCCGAGGACGCCGATGTCCTCATCGAAAACACCGAGACCGGCTCGACTATCTCAAGGCACAATCTCAAGATAATAGACACCCTTTTCGAGTCTACAGCGTGCTTGATCGGGAACACCGATGCTATGAAGCGACCCGAGAAAAAGAAAGAGATAGCGCATATAATAGACGCTATGAGCAGGGGCGCTGCTGCTAGCTGAATCGCTTGAGAAAGGAGCCCGGTGCCTCCCATCTGCCTGCATCTGGGAATTGCAGAGGAAGCGATAGCCAGATTGCACCATCCGATTGTGGATGAGTATAGGGGAAGCTATTATCTCGGCTCTACGGCGCCGGACATTCGCTTTTTCATCGGCACACGCCGGGAGGAGACGCATTTCCTTGCTCTGGAGAGCGAGGAGGGGGAGAGCGGAGCAAGGTTCATGTTGCAGGAACACCCTGAGCTGGTTAAAGAAAGCAGCTTGAGTCCGGCAACGAGGGCATTTATCGCGGGGTATATTTCCCATCTGGTCACAGATGAGGCCTGGATATATCGGATATACCGTCCCTATTTTGGCAAGGCGTCGCCTGTCAAAGGCAGTACGAGGGCGAATCTGCTG
>DATKWL010000187.1:0-6376 GCA_035529555.1 Dehalococcoidia bacterium
TTACACTCCGGGCACTTGAAAACACCTGGCTCTTCCAGACCAGGCACAATATGAACGCGATAGTAATATGTTCTGCGACATGTGCTGCAATAGAGTGCCCCACATCTGAACTCCGCCTCATCCATCGCTCTACCCCTCCTCGGCCTCCCTCACAATTACCGCCATGCCTCCCGGGCCAGCATGCGTGCCCAGTACGGGGCCAACCCTGGTCAAATAAAAACTTGCCTGGGGAAACCTTGCTTTTATCTGTTCAGCAAGCCGTTGCGCCTCATCATGGTCAGTAGTATATGACACCGCTATGTCGCTCACCCTAGAAAAACCTGTGGGAAAATCGTAGAGCCTTTTCACAGCGTTGGCCTTAGTACGCGTTACACCTACCAGTGCCGCCTTGCCCTCACGCACGGTAAGCAATGGTTTCACCTTAAGCACCGACCCCAGTAACCCGTAACCTTTCCCCAGCCTCCCTCCCCTGACCAGATACTTGAGAGTGTCCAACATTATCAGAAGATGCATGCGAGGAATGGATTCCCTCACCACTTCGACCACTCGTTCCAGGTTTGCACCTGCATTAGCTTCCTTGGCAGCGGCGATGGCAATTATGCCGCAACTCATCGCTACTAAAAGCGAGTCCATAACCTCGATGCGGCATTTCCTTTCCACAAGCTCCTTGCCCATCAAAGCAGAGTTATAGACGCCGCTCGACTTAGATGTGGGATGTATTGAGACTATGCAATCGGTCTCTCGAGCAAGCCTGTTGTAGACATCGGCAAAGTCCTGGGGCGAAGGCACCGAAGTAGTGGGATGTACAGAATCACTGACCAGCTTCTCATAAAGCTCATCTTCACTTATGTCAAGTCTATCTCGATATGCCTTGCCTCCAAACACCACATAAGTAGGGACTACTGTAATGCCGAGTTCCCTTGCTATCTGGTCAGGAATATCTGAGGTGCTATCTACCACCACTTTGACCGTCATTGTGCTCCTCTTGTAGTCAAGCAGTTGCGCCTATTTCTATTCGCTCTTGAAGAAAACTACTGAAAGCGGTGGCAAAGCTACGTTTAGGGAGCATGGTCGGCCGTGAAATTGGTGCTCATCTGCCCACGTCCCACCAAGATTGCCAATGCCGCTGCCCCCGTATTCCGGGGCATCGCTATTCAGAATTTCTTTCCAGAAACCACCGCGCGGCACGCCAATCGTGTAATGGAACCTGGGAACCGGTGTGAAGTTACAGGCAATGAGTATGATGCTATTTGAGCTACTACCTTTACGGATAAAACTGATGGCGCTTTGGTCGGAGTCGTTACAATCAACCCACTCAAAACCGGATGGTGCATTGTCTAACTCATAAAGCGACGACTCGCTCCGGTAAATCCTATTTAGGTCACCTACCCATTTCTGCAAGCCTGTGTGTGAAGCATACTGAAGAAGATGCCATTCGAGGCTCTCGTCGTGGTTCCACTCCCTCCATTGGCCGAACTCGCCGCCCATAAAAAGCAGCTTCTTTCCGGGCTGGCCGTACATATATCCGAAAAGCAATCTGAGGTTGGCAAACTTCTGCCACAGGTCGCCCGGCATCTTGCTCAACAGCGAGCCCTTGCCGTGAACCACCTCATCATGAGAAAGCGGCATTACAAAGTTCTCAGTGAAAGCGTAGAGCATGCGAAAGGTCAACTGGTTGTGATGAAACTTCCTATATATGGAATCTTTGGTCATGTACACCAGAATGTCATGCATCCAGCCCATGTCCCATTTGGCGCCGAATCCCAGGCCACCTACATAGGTGGGACGGGAGACCATAGGCCAGGCAGTGGACTCCTCGGCAAAAGTCTGCACATCAGGATAACCCCTGTAAACTTCCTTATTGAAGTGGCGCAAAAACTCGATTGCGTCGATGTTTTCCTTGCCACCATATTTATTGGGTATCCATTCTCCTTCTTTGCGGGAGTAATCGAGATATAACATCGAAGCCACAGCATCGAGGCGCAGGCCATCAGCATGATATTTGTCCAGCCAGAACAGCGCGCTGCTCAACAGGAAGCTGCGCACCTCGTTTCGTCCGTAGTTAAAGATATAGCTTGCCCAATCAGGATGCAGTCCTTTACGGGGGTCAGCGTGCTCATAAAGGTGAGTGCCATCGAAGTAAGCCAGAGCATACTCATCGGTGGGGAAATGCGATGGCACCCAGTCCAGGATGACACCGATACCATGCTGGTGCAGAGTATCCACCAGATACATGAAGTCCTGCGGAGTGCCATAGCGGCTCGTAGGAGCGAAGTAGCCGACACTCTGGTAACCCCAGGAGCCATAAAAGGGGTGCTCCATTACGGGCAGGAACTCAACATGTGTGAATCCCAACTGACGAACATACTCAGCTAGCTTGGGTGCCAGCTCACGATAGGTGAGGAAACGGTTCCCCTCATCGGGCACCCGCTGCCAGGAACCTAGATGCACCTCATAGATAGAGATAGGCTTGTCTGGAGCATTGTGAGCTCCTCGGCTCGCCATCCATTCCTTGTCCCCCCATTCGTAAGCCAAATCCCAGACGATTGAGGCAGTCCTGTATGGAACTTCGGAATAAAATGCAAAAGGGTCTGCCTTGTCCACTCGATAGCCATTGTAACGCGACCGTATATGATATTTGTAAAGTGTGCCCTTGCCCAAGCCGGGAATAAATCCCTCCCAGATACCGGACTTCCCTCTGGAGCACAAGGGATGGCTTGTTCTGTCCCACCAGTTGAAGTCACCTACCAAAGACACCTGCTCAGCATCAGGTGCCCATACAGCAAAATACGTTCCCTCCACCCCATCAACAGTCAACAGATGAGCACCCAGCTTCTCGTGCAAGCGAAAGTGATTTCCCTCGTTGAAAAGATAGAGGTCATCCTCGGTCAACATTGTTACATCGTAGGATACCTTTTGCCCCATATTTCTCTTATCGCAGGTTGAGCCTGGATTCTCTTCTTCCCACGGCACCATCTTAAAATTTTCACCTTTCCAGATATTCTTATACCACTCCATGCCGCATATAATACAGATGATATGGGGTTATGGCAAGTTTGGAAGTTACCAGAAGCACAATTAAAACAGAGTGCGATAGGAAGTGTATGTTCATTGACTCGAGTCGCAGTAGCCTGTAGAATGTCTCTACGATTGAGCACAATGTGTCAGGGAAAGTCAGCCCATTGATTTTCAGTTCTAAATCCGCCTTCAAACCTTTCGCTATCCTGCTTACGCTTTTGCTTCTAGTTCTTCTGATTGGTTGTGGTTCAGGAAGTATAAACCAAACACCTGCTTCCACATCCACGCCAACACCTATTCCCACCAGTAACGTCCCTCCTGTAACAATTTCATCCCCGAGCGGCGAGGTGCTGGTACACAGAAGCGACAACGAACCCGATAACTTCATCTTGGCCTCCGCCGGCATGAAACTGGAGCCAGGTGACCGCGCTATAGCACAAGCACACGACCACGAGGTCGCATTTGCTATCCCAAGGAATAATATCGAGATCATTGCTGAGGGGCTTGAAGGGACTCACAAGGCAGGGATGCGGTATCCAACTCCTGCTCTACTTCCCCTTGGTGTTGCGCTGCCTCCAAGCTTTGATGAGCTTATGGACTACTTGAGACAGGGCAGTTAAGTATCAAGACTGCTATGAGGTATGCCCGAAAGCAGTCAGAGTATTTGAAGCGATTATTTGAAAACGAGGTCCGGAATGAATTCACAATCGGGTGGCGACCTAAGAGCATTTTTTGAGCCTAGCTCAATAGCTGTAATAGGTTCCTTGAGAGAATGGGGTGGGCTCGGGTATACGGTAATAAAGAATATTCGTCAATTTAACTTCACTGGCAGAGTCTATCCGATTAACCCGTCATCTAACGAGGCTTTTGGCTTGAAGGTATATCGAGATGTAGGCGCTGTGCAAGACCCGATTGATTTAGCCATAGTGATTACGCCGACAAAGACGGTATCAGGAATAATCGAACAATGTGCCCAGAAAGGCGTAAAGGCTGCCATTATCGTATCTGATGGCTTTGCCGAGACAGGCGAGAGCGGAGCCCGACTCCAGCGGGAACTTGTGAAGATTGGTCAACGCACTGGGCTCCGCATTGTTGGCCCCAATACCATCGGCACCCTGAACACCGACAACGGTTTAGTGACTAATCCCTATTTCATCAGCTACGATAAGATTCTTAAGGGAAATATAGCTTATTGCAGCCAAAGCGGTATTGTTGGCGCCCAGGGCCAACCTCTAAAAGACCAGGCCTATCCTATTAGCAAGATGTGTGACCTAGGCAACAAGTGCGATGTGAATGAGGTTGACCTTTTGAACTACCTATCACAGGATCCGCAGACCAGGGTGATTGTCATGCATATTGAAGATATTAAAGATGGCCACAAATTCATCAATACCGTACGGAAAGTAGTAGCACGCAAGCCCGTGCTGCTCCTTAAACCGGGACGAACAGAGCGTGGTGCCAAAGCTTCTGCTTCTCATACAGGATCACTCTCCGGAAGCGAACGAATTTATAATGCTGCATTCAGGCAGGCAGGCGCTATTCGTTTAAATACCTGGCGTGAATTTTGGGAAATACCCAGGGTATTCGTTAATCAGCCGCTTCCAAAAGGTAATAGAATCGCTATCATCACTATTACCGGTGGCGTGGGAGTAGCATCAGTTGATACTGCAGAAGAATGTGGCCTCGCTGTTGCTGACTTTTCGCCGGTAACGGTCAACAGGTTGTCTAGGTTATCCCCCCAACTTGCGAGCAATCCAGTTGATGTAGGTCCAATTATACCTACTTTAGACAATCCATGGCCTGTCCTAGAAGAGACAATCGCCGCAGTGCTAGACGATCCAAATGTAGATTGTGTAACCGCTACCCTTTATATATCCTCGGGTGAAGAGATACCAGTGTATATGGACATATTTGACCGATTAATGAAGAATATTACGAAACCAGTGAGCATCTGGATATATGGAACGGATCTCGGCGCGATGCAGGAACTATTACGAAAACTGCAGGAACGTGGATTGCCAGCTTATCTTGATATCGAGCTAGCCATAAAATCACTTGCTGTCGCCGCTTATTACTTCAAGGTCAAGTCGAACCTCGATCTCGATTAACGGTTCCATCTGCACGTTGGCGGAAAACAAGAGCGAGACACGATCAGAATTAAGTGAGTCTACAGATACGGCGAATAAAGTTCGTTTGATTGATGTCCTTGGCTATACCTCTAGTTACATTATAATGGTACCTATTACTACGCAACGTTGAAAGATCACTAGATTATGCTACTAATAAGGTTGACCAGGAGTTTGAAGTCACAGTAGACGCAGAAAAGAATTGTTTTAGTGACCTCTCCCTGTTTAGTTTGAAATTTAATCCTATGAATACAGGACTGTAAATATGGTCACCTTTTCTCAAGGAAATTGTCGAGTAGCCGAGGTGGAGTGTAAATCAGTTCTCAATAAGTCAGGCCTTGCTGATTACGCTGTCAACTGTTACGCTGGTTGTGAGCATGGGTGCTGTTACTGCTATGCAAGATTTGCCACCAGATTCTCTCATCCTGGCGAACCATGGGGCAGCTTTGTCGATGTCAAAGTAAATGCCCCCCAGATTTTGTCACGTGAGGTCAGCCGAAAGAGGATGGGCAGGGTGTTCGTAAGCTCAGTTTGCGATGGCTGGCAGCCTAGTGAAGCTAAATATTTTCTAACAAGGCAGTGCCTGGAAATACTGCTTAATCATGGTTACTCGATAACAACACTCACCAAGAATGTGCTCGCAGGTCGGGATCTAGACCTCCTTGCTTCAGAAGCTGGGGTGGAATTTGGGGTGACCATCACCACCCTCGATGAAAATCTACGTAGGATCATTGAGCCTAGCAGTTCATCATCCGATGGGCGTCTAGGTCTATTACAGGAAGCAAAGAGAAAGGGAATTAAAACCTATGTCTTTCTCGGCCCTTTGCTGCCGTATCTTTCAGACACTGAAGCAAACCTAATATTATTGCTAAAGGCGGTAAAGGAAGTTGACGCTGACTATTTCTACGTTGATCGGCTAAACCCGCGTTTCGGTCTATGGCCGCCTCTGAAGAGTTTGCTCGAGGAGCATTTCCCTGACCTCATCACTGAATATCAACAGATTCTATTTGAAGAGCTTATCAGGATAAAATACTCCGAGAGACTTATTTCCAAAGTCAGTCATTTATCCAGACAGCAGGGGCTTGATGGTAAGATGACGCTATGCTTCTAAAGGGAAAAGGAGTTTGTGCTGTTTTTTGCTAACATTTTTACTGACGAACTTTTTAGCACTAAGTGATACGGGAAAATACTAGGCGGTACGAAGTGAAGAGCGGCACCCGAGCAGGACGACA
>DATKWL010000188.1:0-6603 GCA_035529555.1 Dehalococcoidia bacterium
CATGACCCGCAGCCGTTGGGACTACCCCGCTTTATCAAGAAGTCTGGTGAGAAATGGTTATGGAGATGTCACATCGACATCGAGAAAACGATTCTTGATGCAAACCCTGGCCTTTGGGGTTTCATCACCATGTGGGTAGAACACTATAATGCTGCCATATTCTCGGCGGCTCACTACATTGTCTCACGCTGGCCCTTGCCAAAATTTATAATCCCCCCCTTCATCGACCCACTGTCGGAGAAGAACAGAGAACTAAGTAAGCAGGAAATAGACCGGGTACTTGCCAAATATCATTTAGACACAAGGGTTCCGCTTATAGTTCAAATCGGCAGATTCGACCCTTGGAAAGGGCTGGATAGAACCATTGCCGCCTTCCGTTTAGTAAGAAAAGAAATAAAATGCCAGCTTGTGCTCGCAGGAGGCCTGGCATCTGATGACCCCGAAGGTGAAAGGATTCTGGCCAAGATATATAACGATACAAAGGATGAAAAGGATATTCATGTACTCAATCTGCCCCTGGCAAATCGTCTGGAGAACTGGCTGGAAGTCAACGCCCTCCAGCGAGCAGCAAGCGTAATAATGCAGCCGTCTACCAGAGAGGGCTTCGGTCTGGTCATAACTGAAGCTTTGTGGAAGTGCAAGCCTGTGATAGCAAGCAATGTAGGTGCTATCCCCCTCCAGATAAGGGAAGGTGATACGGGTTATTTTTACGAGACGCCTCGCAAGACCGCACAAAAAGTAATCCAACTGCTGAAAAATCCGTGGATTGCCGAAGATGTGGGCAAGAGAGGACAAAGGTACGTGGCGGAACACTTCCTCCTGCCCGACCGAATCGCCGATTATCTGATGTGTCTAGGTATGGTTGTGAATGGAACCGGAAATGAAGAAATCCCCGTTGATTCCATAATCAGTTTCCATCCCTGGTTCAAACTGAGAAAACGCGAACCTGGACAATTCAAAAAAAGCAAATTCTAAAATTATGATTCGACAGGAGAGTAAATTGAATCAAGCAGAAAAAGGCCAGGCTACGATGACGCTGGAGCCAATAGCCGTAGTCAGAAACGAAATCAAAGAGATGGGAAAGCACAAATGGGAAAAGGTGGTTTCTCTGCTTATATTCAGCCCCGACCTCGAGGAGGCCTTGGATGGCCTGGAAAAATTTTCCCATATCATAGTTGTTTTCTGGATGCACCTCAGCCCTGTCAAGGAATACCTTGCCCTGAAAATCCATCCCCAGATGAGACCGGACCTGCCACTGGTGGGAGTGCTTGCCACACGCAGTCCGGTTAGACCCAACCCTCTGGGTGTGACTATCGTTAAGCTTCTGGAGAGAAAAGGAAGTCTACTTAAAGTTGTTGGCCTCGATGCTCTTGATGGCACTCCTGTTGTAGATATAAAACCCTACCTGCCAGGCGACTCCATAATTAACATCAAAGCACCGCGCTGGGTATATAAATTAAGGCAAGAGGATTCCGAGTAAACATCCTCAAACCAGCACAAACACATGCCTAACACGAAGCGAACAGTTCGTGAAAAAAGCAGAAGCAATTCACGTCTCATAAGCCAAAGGTTAAACGAAATTTATCAGGTGCTGTTCGCTCGCTACGGTTCCCAGCACTGGTGGCCCGGCGACACCCCTTTCGAGATTATTGTCGGAGCCATACTCACGCAATCCGCAGCCTGGGGCAATGTAGAGAAAGCCATCGCCAATCTCAAAAAGGCGGAGGCGCTGAATCCTGTCTCTCTCCGCAAGCTGGAACTCAGCAAGATTGCAGAGCTAATCTATCCTTCAGGTTACTACAACGCAAAGGCGTTGAAGCTCAAGGCGTTCGTTGAATACCTGGGGGCAGTTCATCAGGATTCTCTAGAAAGCCTTTTCTCGCTTGACATCTCCACTCTGCGCAATGAGCTTCTCAATATACACGGAATAGGTCCGGAAACTGCGGATTCTATAATCCTCTACGCTGCACACAAACCCATTTTTGTCATCGATGCCTACACGCGCCGTATTACCAGCAGACTCGGACTCAATCCAGCTAGAGAAGATTACTCATCATATCAGGCGCTGTTCATGGAAAATCTCCCCGCCGACGAGAAATTGTTCAACGAATACCACGCCCTGTTTGTCCGACACGGCAAAGAAGTCTGCAAAAAGACCCCGATTTGCCGAAACTGCTGTCTGAGCAAGCTGTGTTCCAACCATCGTTAAAATTGCACTTGCATTTTATGTTATTTTGTTGTATGTTTGTTTCATAGAAAATTGAATACAAACCGCTAGGGGTGCTCACAGGCTGAGAATCCCGACTGATTCGGGATAACCCTTGGAACCTGATCTCGGTAATTCGAGCGTAGGAAGGCGCGGTTCTCGACCAAGAACTGCCGCAGATTCAGGTTCTTGGTTTTTTGTTTTTAGGGAGGGGACGAGAATGACACAGTTAGAGCTGGCACAAAAAGGGACTATATCTCCTGCTATGAAGGCCGTTGCCAAAAAGGAGAGCGTTGAGCCGGAATCGGTGCGTCAGGGTGTTGCCGACGGTCTGATTGTAATACCTGTCAACATTAACCATCGGGGAGTTGAGCCCTGCGGTATTGGCAAAGGGCTGCGCACCAAGGTAAATGCCAACATAGGCACCTCGCCGGACTTCGCGAATGTCGATACCGAGCTGGCAAAGCTGAGAGCGGCGGTCGATGCTCAGACAGACACCGTGATGGACCTGAGCACCGGCGGCGATATCTCTGCTATACGTCGTGCCATCATAGCCGCAACATCACTTCCCATAGGCACTGTTCCCATATATCAGGCGGGAATCGAAGCCATCGACAGGTGGAGCTCCATCGTTGCCATGCCCGTTGACCACATCTTCGCTGCGATACAGGAGCAGGCAGAGGATGGGGTCGACTTTATGACCGTGCACTGCGGCATCACACTGAAGGCTGTAGACCGACTGAGAAAGGCAAAAAGGGTAACAGACGTCGTTTCACGGGGCGGTGCCTTCACCATCGGCTGGATGTTGCATAACGACAAGGAAAATCCATTATATGAGCACTTCGACCGTCTGCTTGAGATTGCCCGCAAATACGATGTCACTCTAAGCCTGGGCGATGGTCTCCGACCCGGCAGTCTGGCAGATGCCTCAGACCGTGCCCAGATAGAGGAGCTGCTCACTATCGGTGAATTGGTAGAGCGCAGCAGAGCCGCCGGTGTACAGGTAATGGTAGAAGGGCCCGGCCATATGCCTCTCGACCAGATAGCGGCTAATGTCCAACTGGAGAAGCTTGTATGCAAGGGGGCGCCCTTCTATGTGCTGGGTCCTCTGGTGACCGACATCGCTGCAGGATACGACCATATCACCGCCGCCATCGGAGGTGCCATCGCTGCCGCAGCAGGCGCAGACTATCTCTGTTACGTCACCCCCTCCGAGCATCTCTCACTCCCCGACCCAGATGACGTGAGAGAAGGTGTTATCGGCGCTCGCATCGCTGCCCACGCCGGAGACATTATAAAGGGTGCGAAAGGCGCTCTGAATTGGGATAGAGAGATGTCCCAAGCCCGCAAGAGCCTTGACTGGGAAAGGCAGATTAAACTATCCATAGACCCGCCCAGAGCCAGAAAAGCCCACGAGCAGCGAGGCACTACGAGCGCCGGCTGCAGCATGTGTGGCAAATACTGTGCTATGGAACTGGTCGCTAAATATCTTGGTACTAGCACAATACTCTGCTAAGCGAAGAATCACAAATAGCCGTTGAAAAGTGGAGGAATCTGTGAAAATAGACGAAATAGTCATATCTAAAGCAATAATAGAGAGCTTCACCAAAGAGTTCCTTAACAATCTGGACGTGGACGTGGCTATCGCAGGGGCGGGACCATCCGGCATGACCGCCGCCTATTATCTGGCTAAACAGGGAGTCAAAACGGCAATATTCGAAAAAAGCCTGAGGGTTGGCGGAGGTATGCCGGGTGGCGGCATGATGTTCAACCGCATAGTGGTTCAGGAAGAGGGGAAAAGAATACTGGACGAGTTCGAAGTCCGAACCACCAAATATCAAAAAGGCTACTATGTCGCCGATTCTCTGGAGACTGTCGCCACAATTTGCTCCAGGACGATAAAGGCCGGGGTGAAGATTTTCAATCTGATAAGCGTCGAAGACGTTATGATTGACGAGGCTGAAAGGATAAACGGCCTGGTACTAAACTGGACTGCTACCTCGATGGCAAAGTTGCATGTAGACCCTCTGTCCATAAGGTCTAAGGTGGTAATAGACGCCACAGGGCATGATTCTGAAATCTGCCGTATAGTAGTTAAGAAACTTGGGCCCAAGCTGAGGACAAAGACAGGCGAAGTAATAGGCGAGAAATCCATGCAGGCCGATGCAGGTGAAAAGGCACTGGTAAGGAACACCAAAGAAGCCTATCCTGGCCTGGTAGTCACTGGTATGGCAGCCAATGCCGTCTTCGGCTCGCCCAGGATGGGTGCTATCTTCGGCGGCATGTTCCTCTCAGGCAAGAAAGCCGCCGAGGTAAGCCTGCAATTGCTTAAAAAAGCCTGATTATTCTCAGATTTGCTAAAGTAACTGGGGATACAAATCAGGTAATATGCAAATCGCATCCAGGTTCTAGCTTGTTGGGACTCTTGCGTTCCTTCAAAATGTTCGCCCTGTATAACCCCTACCTCGTCATATACGTCATTCTTGGCACACAAGGTCCACTATTTTTTGGGCAATCGCTGAATGCCTTAAGCTATATACTGAACTGGATACGCGTCCATTTAAAACACCGTACGATCATAGAAACGGATCCCACGGTATATAGCTATGGGAGTAAAGTCTAAAAAAGCCCCAGCACAAAAATAGTAGCGCAATCACGCCAAAAGACGTGATTGCCTCTCGTGAATGCTTGCTGAGCACAGGCACGACTAGATGCGGTGGCTTCAAAGATCTCCACGCTGTTAGGGTATAGATTGATGACGCTACACAGGCTATAACAATACATGTCTTAGCCCCAACGGGATATGGCCCCGAGACTATCAACCATGCGACAGGGAAGGCACAAACACAAAAAACCGTCATAGCTTTAAGCAAATTGCGCTGGCCAAATACAACTGCGGAGGTTCTAATCCCAGCACGAGCATCATACTGGTAGTCGCTGACAACTGTTGGAATATATACGATAGCGGAAAAGATTGAGAAGAAGAGGAGCATTGGCCAGCTCGGCAATTTCCCCAATGCAACTACATACCCCGCCAAGAAGAGGAGCGTGGATAAGGTAGACATACACGCAATGTCAGCACCTGGCTTACCTTTAAACCTAATCGAAGGGTGAGAATAGAATATGCCACCTACCAAACAAGCGCCAAACATAAGCAATGCAACGAGGCCGCTCACAAGCCAGGCAAAAACAATGGCCAGGATGAATGTCAGAATGCAGAAGATTCTGCATTCCCTATCGGTAACCTCTCCCGTTAACAGAGGTTGTTCTGATAGCTTAATATCTTTTTGCCAGCCGTCATGATACCTGTCCACATCCTTGTCGGAGTAGAAGTTCAAAGCGAAGGCAAAGCTAAAAAAAGATAAAACAGAGAGTAAACCGAACAGTGTATCTTCCCAGGTGGTCCACTCTGTCGCCCCGGTTCCAAAGCCAACCGCGAAGCTAAACAGCGAAGCGGGCCAGGCAGTAATGCGTGCAAGTCTCAAATATTTAGTCATTGCAAAACTATTTTCCCTATCAACTGCACATCTAGGTTAGCGGCCGAGAGCACTTATCAGTGCCTCTCCTTGCTTAGAGACCTACGCCTCAACCAAAGAGCCACTAAGACGGAAAGAAGCAACAGCGATGCTAAGATAGCCGCCTTCTCGGCTGTCGTGGTGTCCAGCGCTACTTTGCTCATGCCCACCGCGGGCATCAGACCAGCCCTTACAATCGGCTTCAGTGTTGGATGCTTCTCTATGTAATCTGCAATCGGTGGGCTCACCTTGTAGTAGAGCGACACGAAAGCTGAGCCCAGGGGGTTGGTCTCTAAATACTGGTCTCGGAAGCTGCGTAGAGTATTTACATGGCTCTCTAGATAAGACCCATAAGCTGCAGTTGCGATGAAGCATCCCCCCGCTTCCGCCAGCGCGAAATCAGACAGGCTCGTCGCCTGACCATACACGATGTTATTGACATCATCAACCGAAGCTGTTACATCCTCCCATTGGACTCCGTTACAGTGCAGGAGCGACAGCTTCTGTGGGTCTGCGACATCTATCTGGTTATACAGGATGCCAACCGTTATCGGGCCGCTATAAGCCGCTGTGGTGCTGATATCCATGTAGTATAAAGCTTGAACTTTAGCAGGGAGACTGCCACATCTGTTCTGCGACAATATAGCCACAGCGGTGGCTCCCTGTGTGGCAACATCGCCGAATGTCACCACTGCACCAGGCAAAGCAACGGTCACATTCGAGCCCACCGATGTGGCAACACCGGTGGAGCCGCTAACCACATTGGAAAGGTCCGACCAGTTAGGCACATCGTCCGCTGCCTTTAGCGCGAAGTAGTACATCGTGGCCGGTGAGAGCCCAACTACCTCGAAACTTTCTCTGCTCCCCGCCGGCTGTGGGGTC
>DATKWL010000189.1:0-8968 GCA_035529555.1 Dehalococcoidia bacterium
TGTGCTGTTGCTTTAATAGGTAAACTCGATGAAAATCTATAATACCCTTTGCGGTCAAAAAGAGGAATTCATACCCCAGGGTGACATCGTAAGAATGTATGTCTGCGGTGTTACGCCGTATGCGCCATCGCACCTTGGCCACGCAATGAGCTATATCGTATTCGATACCATAAGACGTTATCTTGAATTTAGGGGCTACAAAGTAAAATACGCTCAAAACTTCACCGACATCGATGATAAGATAATAGCCCGCGCCAACGAGACAGGCATCTCCGCCAAAGAACTGGCACAAAGATTTATCGACCAGTACTTTGCCGACATGGATGCGCTGAATATCAAACAAGCCTATATCTATCCGAATATCTATCCGAAGGCTACCGAGGAAATCCCGAAGATAATAGAAATCATCGAGGGCCTTGTTAAAAAGGGGTACGCCTACCAAGCAGGTGGCGATGTCTACTTCCGCGTAAACAGCGACCCCGACTACGGCAAGCTCAGCCATCGGACGTTGGATGGTATGATGGCCGGCGCCCGTATTGAAGTGGGCGAAGCTAAAGAGCACCCTCTGGATTTCGCCCTCTGGAAAGCAACTAAACCCGGAGAGCCACAGTGGCACAGCCCCTGGGGACAGGGAAGACCGGGCTGGCACATCGAATGCAGCGCCATGTCGCTCAAATACCTCGGGGAAACATTAGATATCCACGGTGGCGGACAAGACCTCATATTCCCTCACCATGAAAACGAGATAGCACAATCCGAGGGCTTCACTGGCATCAAACCCTTCGTTCGCTACTGGTTGCACAATGGTCTGATGCAGTTGGGCGAACAGAAGATGAGCAAGTCCACAGGCAAGTTGATAGGTATAAGAGAGACGCTAGCGAAGTACAACGCAGATGCCATTAGACTCTGGGTGCTCAGCTCTCATTACCGAAGCCCTATCACCTACTCTGATGAAAACCTGGAGGCAACAAAGAAAGGGACAGAAAGACTGGTTCGCGCTTTCCTGGTCAATATAGACGAATCCGCGACCACAAGCATAGATGCAACACATTATCGCGAACAATTCATTGAAGCTATGGATGATGACTTCAACACCCCTCAAGCTGTAGCTGTCCTTTTTGACCTCGTCAGAGAGATAAATCGAGGTCATGATGAGAAGCTGCACATAGGTAAAGCGCATAAGCTTCTGGGGGAACTGGCCAGAGTACTTGGCCTGACTCTGTACTCTGAACTGACAGAGCCGGAGATTCCACTCCACCTCATGGTAGAACTCGCTACTAAACACACCGTGGTCCTGGAAGAAAGCGAAGATATTGCCAGCATCATCAGCCGGTTCTCGGAAAAACGACGGGAGCTTCGTCGTTCGAGAAAATGGCAGCTTGCCGACAGCATCAGAAACGACCTCAAAGAGCTCGGGGTAACTCTGGAGGACACTCCGCAGAGAACGGTTTGGAGATACAAGAAACCTTGACTTTGATTTTTTTTACATTTATACTTATGTACTTAGTAAACTTTAACAATTTAGAAAAAGGTCGAAAAGGCCCGAGTAGCGCAACGGCAGCGCAGCCGATTTGTAATCGGCAGGTTAGCGGTTCGAATCCGCTCTCGGGCTCCGGGCAGATACCCGGAGGGGTGGGTGAGCGGCTAATACCAACAGACTGTAAATCTGTCGCCTGAAATGGCTTCGCAGGTTCGAATCCTGCCCCCTCCACCATGCAACGCGCCCACATAGCTCAGCGGTAGAGCACCTTCTTGGTAAGAAGGGGGTCACCAGTTCAAATCTGGTTGTGGGCTGAGCTTAAATAGGATCGGGAGGAAGATAACGTGGCAAAGAAAGTTTTCCAGAGGACTAAACCGCATCTCAACGTGGGCACCATCGGACATGTGGACCATGGTAAGACAACACTCACAGCGGCAATGACAAGAGTTTTAGCTACTGCGGGCTACGCTCAGTTTAGGTCTTTCGATTCAATCGATAATGCCCCCGAAGAGAAGTCCAGGGGTATGACGATAGCTATTGCTCACATAGAATACGAGACGGAGAAGCGCCACTACGCACACGTTGACTGCCCCGGTCACGCAGACTACATCAAGAACATGATTACGGGTGCAGCCCAGATGGACGGTGCGATACTGGTAGTGGCTGCTGATGATGGAGTGATGCCTCAAACCAGAGAGCACCTTCTGCTTGCCAAGCAGGTAGATGTACCCGCAATGCTAATCGCACTGAACAAGGTGGATATGGTGGATGACCCCGACCTACTGGAAGTCACGGAGATGGAGTTGCGAGAGGAATTGCTTCCCAAGTTTTACTACAGGGGCAAAGCACCGCCGGAAGTTTTTAAAGGGAAGAAAAAGTCTGAGCTGCAAGAGCATCTGAAATCGCTTGTGCAGCAACAGAAAGAGGAGGAAGCTGCAGACGTTAAGTCGTGGTTGGAGGCGCTCGAAAAGGCTGAAGGGACTCCTATCATACGGGTGAGCGCCCTGAAAGCTGGGGAATGCGGCTGCGGCAAAAGGGACTGCCAGTGGTGCGGCAAAATCTGGCAGCTCATGGATGCAGTGGACAGTTGGGTCCCGATGCCCAAGCGTGCTTCTGACAAGCCATTCCTCATGCCCGTAGAAGACGTCTTTGCCATTAAAGGCCGAGGCACGGTAGTCACAGGGAGAATAGAGCGAGGCGTCGTAAAACTGGGCCAGGAAATTGAGATTGTAGGCTTGAAGGAAACAAGGAAAACCGTTGTCACCGGTATCGAGATGTTCCATAAGATTCTGGAGGAAGGACAATCCGGCGATGCAGTCGGGTGCCTGCTGCGCGGCATTGAGCGAGACGACGTAGAGCGCGGACAGGTGCTGGCTCATGTAGGCACAATCAAGCCGCACACTCACTTTGAAGCTGAAGTCTACGTGCTATCCAAAGAAGAAGGTGGCCGTCATACGCCATTCTTCAATGGATACAGACCACAGTTCTATATCAGGACCATGGATGTCACCGGAACTGCTGAGTTGCCTCCGGGAGTAGAGATGGCAATGCCTGGCGACAACCTTAAACTGAAGATTAAATTGATTGTTCCCGTAGCTTTGGAACAAGGTCAAAGATTCGCTGTAAGAGAGGGCGGCAGAACTGTAGGTGCAGGTCTAATCACAGCGGTATTAGAGTAAGAATGGCAAAGAAATCAGAGGCGCGCAATATAATCTATCTCGCTTGCACTGAGTGCAAGGAGAGAACCTATACAACAAACAAGAATAAGAAGAACGACCCGGGCAGGCTGGAATTGAAGAAGTACTGTCCCCGTTGTCGCATTCATACTTTGCACAAAGAGACAAAATAGACTAAACCCTGAAAGTGGAGCGATGCGTCAGACTTCGGTGAAAACTCCAGGTAAACAAAGGTTCAAGTTCGTCGGCGAGGTTATCTCCGAGCTGAAAAAGGTAACCTGGCTGTCAAGGCGAGAGGCTACCTATTTGACCACCCTGGTCATCGTCTTCACTGTGGTTGTTGCTATAATCCTCGGGGTTATCGATTATGGTTTTTCCAAACTGATTAATGTTATTTTGCTTAAATAGAGCCTCTATAGAGCTTGGTTAGGTGAGCAATAGAACCGTGACAACAGTCTTCGCCTCGGCAGGATTCTCTCTCTAGATTTTTGATAATGGGAAACACACGCATGGGACAGAACGAAAAGAATTGGTTTGTCATTCATACTTACTCTGGTTACGAAAACCGGGTTAAGAATAACCTGGAACAACGAATCAAATCTATGGATGTAAGCGATAAGATTTTTCAGGTAGTCGTGCCGACAGAAGATGAAATCGAGATCAGGGATGGGCAGCGACGCAAAGTGGCTAAGAAGATATTTCCAGGGTATATCTTGGTTGAGATGATAATGGATGAAAAAACCTGGCATGTAGTTCGCAATACGCCAGGGGTTACTGGAATCGTAAGCGCACAGGACGACAAAGGGAAAATTGAGCCTGTTCCACTCGATGAAGCAGAGGTAAAAACAATCCTCAAGCAAATGGAAGCTGAGACACCGCGGGTCAAGGTTGGCTTTGCCAGCGGACAGAGTGTTCGTATCATCGATGGGCCTTTCATCGATTTCATCGGTGTGGTCGATGATATCAACGCAGAGAAAGGAAAAGCTAAGGTTCTGGTTTCATTCTTTGGCCGCGATACTCCCGTTGAACTCGACTTCTTGCAGATAGAAAGGCTCTAACCCCTATTCAAGGATAAAGAAGGTTTGAAAAATGGCAAAGAAAGTTAAGGCGGTAATAAAATTACAGATTGAGGCAGGTAAAGCAAATCCGGCTCCACCGGTGGGCCCGGCTTTGGGCCAGCACGGTGTAAATATTATGGCTTTCTGCAAACAATACAATGACCAAACTGCATCGCAGGCAGGCTCAGTAATTCCGGTCGAAATCACTGTTTACGAAGACCGTTCTTTCACTTTTGTTACCAAGACACCGCCGGCAGCCGATTTATTGAAGAAGGCGCTGGGAGCAGAAAAAGGTAGCAGCAATCCTCACCGAACCAAGGTAGGAGCCCTCCCTCGAGAGAAAATCCAAGAAATCGCCAAACTTAAGATGAAAGACCTTAATGCCAACGACCTCGATGCAGCGATACGAATGGTTGAAGGCACAGCGCGTAGCATGGGCATTGAGGTTACAAACTAGGAGTAACATGGTAAAACACGGTAAGAAATATCAGGAAGCACTTAAACTTATTGATGCGGACAAAACATACAATCCTGAAGAAGCCATCAGTCTGACAAAGAAGATGTCTTATGCCAAGTTCGACGAGACCGTAGAACTGCATCTGCGTATGGGTGTCGACCCCCGCCACGCTGACCAACAGGTGCGAGGCGTAGCCCTGCTGCCGAATGGCCTGGGCAAAGCGGTTCGAGTTCTGGTCTTTGCTCAAGGCGAGGCGCAAAAAATCGCTCAGGACGCCGGAGCTGACTTTGTCGGCAGCGACGACATAACCAAGAAGATTGAGGGGGGATGGCTCGATTTCGACATTTCTATCGCCACCCCTGACATGATGCCCAAGATCGGCAGACTGGGTAAGATTTTGGGACGGAAGGGGCTGATGCCCAATCCTAAAGCAGGGACCATCTCGCAACCAGCCGATTTACCCAGGGTCATCGCCGATGCCCGCAAAGGTCGTGTTGAATTCAAACTGGACAAGACTGCCATTATCCACACGCCGGTGGGCAAGGTTGGCTTTGACGATAAGAAGCTAATGGAAAACCTGGCTGCGATTATAGAAGCAGTGCTTAAAGCAAAACCCAGCGGTGCCAAAGGTCAGTATATAAAGAGCGCAACTCTGGTAACCTCAATGGGGCCAGGCGTCAAACTCGACCTGACACCAACCCTCGCTCTGTCCACCTCTTAGCGGTTGGCTTTATCCCAATTATCAAATAATACAGACGGCTAAATACGACTGCGCGAAAGGAGAGCCAAATGGTAGGAATTGTTTCCTACGGGGCTTACATACCCATCTATCGGCTGAGCCGCGACTTACCCTGGCTAACCTGGGGTGGGCTGCCTGTCGGCGGGGAAAGGTCCGTAGCCAACTTCGACGAAGACAGCATCACCATGGCAGTAGAAGCTGGCAACAACTGCCTGCAGGGCTTCAATCGTGAGGAAATCGACGGGCTGTTCCTGGCTTCCACAACAACTCCCTATAAGGAAAAACAATGCGCCGGTCTGGTCGCCGAAGCGCTCGACCTCAAACGCAATATCAGAACAGCAGATTTCACCAATTCCATAAGGTCAGCAACCATTGCTCTTAGAGCAGCTATGGATGCTATAGCCGCCGGTTCGGCAAATAAAGTATTGGTAGTGGCCACAGATTGCCGTATAGGGATGCCTTCTACCGAGTACGAGCAGGCGTTCGGCGATGGAGCGGCTGCTATCCTTCTGAGCAAAACTGGTCTGATAGCCACTATCGATGGATGCCATACGCACTATGATGATATCATGGACCTGTGGCGTCTGGACAAAGATAACTATGTCAGATTCTGGGAGGACCGCTTCATCGTAGAACACGGCTATCTGAATAACACCGCAGAGGCTGTCAAGGCCCTTTTGAAAGAACAGGGGCTGAAGCCAGCCGATATCACCAAGGCAGTCCTCTATACCCACGATGCCAGGAGACATCAGCAGGTGGCCAGAAACATTGGCTTTGACTACAAGACTCAGGTTCAAGATAGTCTGTTCTCAAACGTAGGCAATACCGGCGCTGCCTATGCCCTGATGATGCTGGCAGGCGCTCTGGAGGAAGCCAAGACTGGCGATAAACTGCTGCTCGCCAATTACGGAGATGGTGCAGATGCGTTCATACTCAACATCACCGACGGAATAGCGAAACTGAGTCCGCGACGGGGGATAAAATATCACCTTGATTCAAAGCTAGCCTTGATGAGCTACGACAAATATCTGCGCTACCGCGGTATCCTTCAGGGATATACTTTCTGGGAGAACCAGTCAGCGGCCACAATATCCTGGCGTGACCGCAGATGGAACATCAATTGCCGTGGCGGTAAATGTCTGGTCTGCGGCAATATCAACTTCCCGCCACAAAGGATTTGCATGTACTGTCAGAGCAAGGACCAGTTCGAGGAGGTTCGCCTTGCTGATAGAAGAGGCAAATTGTTCACCTACAGTAAGGATAATCTAGGGCCCAGCCTCGATTCGCCTATCATTCTGTGTATTATAGACTTCGATGATGGCGGAAGATTCTACGCCCAGATGACAGACCGCGACCCCGAAAAGATAGAACTTGAGATGCCTGTAGAGCTTACCTTCAGATGGATGCACAGTGAACGAGGAATCCGTAACTACTACTGGAAATGCCGCCCTCTGAGAGGAGCTTAAGGAAGGTGAACGATGGAAAGCATTAAAGATAAAGTTGCGATAGTAGGCATGGGCTGCAGTAAATTCGCTGAGCATTGGGACCGCAGCGCCTGGGACCTGGTGGTCGAAGCAACTACTGAGGCCCTCGAAGATGCAGGCGTTGCACTTAAAGACATACAGGCAGCATGGTCCGGCACACTGGGATTCGCCGGCGGTCAGAGTCTGGCTTATCCCCTTAAACTTGACTACATACCTATCGTTAGGGTAGAGAACTTGTGCGGCACGGGACTGGAAACCATCAGAGGGGCAACCTATGCCCTCATAGCCAAGGCTTATGACCTCGTCCTCTGCGTCGGCTTTGAGAAGACCAAGGACCGTGGCGTGGGAGGTCTGGGCTCCGGTGAACCGATGGGTGGCGTACACCCTGTTTTTGGCATACAGGCGACACCGCCAGGACGCTATGCTATCGCAGCGACCAGATATTTCGCCGATTATGGCGCTGAGAAAAAGCACCTGGCCATGATATCGGTGAAAAGTCATTACAATGGCGCCCGAAATCCCAAGGCGCACCTTCGCCGTGAGATAACGCTTGACCAGGCTTTAAATGCCCCCATAATCGCCTGGCCTTTAGGGCTTTTCGACTGCTGCGGGGTAACCGACGGGGCAGCGGCTGCTATATTGTGCCGAACCGAGGATGCCAAGAAGTTCAGAAAGGATTTCATCACCGTTAAAGCTCTAGGAAATGCGGCGGGGCCAGGCTGTGGCAAGATGATGACTACCTATGACTGGGTGCACTGGGAGGAGACCTACAGAGCTACCCAGCAGGTTTATCAGCAGGCAGGCATCAAGAACCCGAGAAAAGAGATAGATATAGTTGAATGCCACGACTGCTTCTCCATCGCAGAGCTTATGTGCTACGAGGCGATGGGCTTCTGTGAGAAAGGAAAAGCCAAATATGACATAGAAGCGGGCACATTTGCCCTGAACGGAGAGGTGGCTTTTAATGCCGGTGGTGGCCTCAAGTCATTCGGGCATCCAGTCGGTGCCAGCGGCGTCAGAGAGGTTTACGAGATATACAAGCAGATACAGGGCAAGGCCGAGGAACCGTCGCGGCAACTCAAGAATGTTCAGCTTGGTATAGCCCATAATCAAGGCGGACATCCAGGCACTTTTATGTGCAGCATGGGCATTTTCGGCGTCCCCGGCCGCTAAAGTGATACCCACCGAGTCTGTTTAGTTACGGGGAGTCCAGAGGGGCAAAGCCCCTTCGGCGGGGGACTGGGGTTTCAAAGTCCCTCAAGATCGGGGGATTCAGGGGGCTGATAAGAAACCTTGGCGGATGCGGGACTTGCATATTTTAAGGTTTTGATTTAGACTATTACTACAATTGAATATTGCTGAAGACAGCGGGTGCCGCTAACGGCTTAATCTTATGCCTGCCGAGGCGACAAAGTAAATCAGGAGAGGTAAAAGTCCTTATGTCGCAGGCATAAGGACTTTTCTTATGCCGGGAGGATTTGAATTATGCCTACAGAAAAAAAGGTGAAAATAGTAGAGGACCTAACTGAACTGCTCTCCAGGAACAAGTTCATCATAGCCACTGAATACAGGGGCTTGTCTGTTTCCGACATGTCTCAATTGAGGAAACAGCTTCGCGAGGCTGGCACCGAATACCATGTGGTCAAGAATAACCTGGTCAAATTCGCGGCCGAGAATACAGGCAAAGCAGGGCTGGTCCAATTTCTCCAGGGACCAATTGCACTGGCGTTCTGCAGCGACGATTCCGTTCAGTCAGCGAAAGCTCTCACCGCCTATGCACGGGCGTCCAAGAACGCTCTCATTGTCAAAGGCGGTATTCTCGATTTCAAAGTACTCAGCGCTGCAGAAATATCCAATCTAGCCACCATGCCTCCGATAGAGGTTTTGAGGGCAAGACTGCTCGGCGTGCTGCAGAGTCCTATCTACTCATTGCATAATGTACTCAGCGCCAATATACGTGCGCTTAGCATGATATTAAACGCTAGAATTCAACAAATGGGAGGAACCGCAAATGTCTAAAGAAGAAACCACCGGGCAGGAAGTGCAAAAAGAAGAGGCTGCCATAGAGGAAGAA
>DATKWL010000190.1:0-2314 GCA_035529555.1 Dehalococcoidia bacterium
GGCATAGTTGCGGCACAGCGAATGAAACTGATTCCAGAAGGCGGGGTCGGCACAGGCCTGAGCATAGGCTGTCTCAAGATCGCTCAAGGCTGGCATGAGCGTCTCCGGTACAAATTTGCCGCCGTAAGGCCCAAAGTGGCCGTCTTTGTCAGGTAGGTTCATCTCAGTTTCCATTGTTTATTCCCTTGGCCGTTCTCAGGAAAGCAAGCATCTTTTTGTGGTCTTTTTTGCCCGTTTTTATCTCCACACCGCTGGATACATCCACGGCATAGGGCTGGGCGACCTTTATTGCCTCGCTGACATTATCGGGGGTCAGGCCACCTGCCAATATCACTGGGACATGCTCTCCTATTTGCCGAGCGAGTTTCCAGAGCTTTTTCTGCTCGGTAGTATTGCTAGCAGCCCCCTTATCTTTATCCAGCATATATGCGGCTACCCGGTATCGGGACAGTTTTTCAACAGATGGCAGATTATTGCCTGTAAACACCTTTATTGCTCTGGGGAAAAGGGTAGTGCAATACTCAGTCCCTTCGTCGCCGTGGAGTTGCACCAGGTCGAGATTACAAGCTGCCATTGTCTCTTTCACAAATTCCATATCGCTGTTGACGAAAACACCCACCTTGCAGACGAACGGTGGAAGTTTAGCTACAATTCTTTTTACCTTACCAGATGTAACTTGCCGAGGGCTGGGGGCGAAGACAAACCCCAGAGCGTCGGCACCGTATTCCACCGCTGTCAGAGCGTCATCTAAATTGGTTATACCGCAGATTTTTACTCTAACCATTTTCCCTAATGTAACTCTTACTCTTACCCAGAAGCTCATCGATCTTAGCCGCCGGGTCGGGACTGGTGACCAGAGCCTCGCCCACCAGAATTGCGTTTATGCCTGACTGTTGGAGACGGAAGACATCATCTCGGCTATGGATACCGCTCTCGCTTATCACCAAGGTATCCTCTGGTATCAGTAACTTCAGGCTGAGCGTTGTCTTCAGGTCGACGCTGAAATCGGCGAGGTTGCGGTTATTAATGCCGATGATTCGCGGGGACATCTCAAGGGCTCTGTCCAACTCATTCTTGTTGTGTACCTCGATTAGTGCTGCCATTCGCAGGAAATGCGCTGTCTCCATTAGAGTCTTGAGTTCATGCTGATTGAGAATGGCAACTATAAGCAATACAGCGTCGGCACCGTGAGCGCGAGCCTGATATATTTGATAACTGTCTATGATGAAGTCCTTGCACAGCAAAGGAAGGTCTACCTCTCTGCGTACTGCCCCAAGGTCGGCAAAGCTGCCCAGGAAGTATTCCGATTCCGTCAACACCGATATGGCGGCAGCGCCGCTTTGTTTATAGATATGTGCCAGGGATGAAGGGTCTAGATTCTTACAGAGCACGCCCTTTGATGGCGACGCCCGTTTTACCTCAGCTATGAGGCTGATACCGTCTCCGTGCAATGCACCAGCAAAATCACGTGGCGGGGCTTGATAGCCTATGACTTTGTCCAGATCAGCCAACGGTGTTCGCGCCTTGCGCTCCGCCACCGATTTGCGAGTTGAGTTTACAATCTGTTCCAGAATCACTCTAAACCTCAGTTAAAGCTCTTGCTGAATTCGACAAGCTGCTCCAGCTTGCTCAGTGCGTTGCCTTTGTCTATAGCTTCCGCTGCCAGCTTCAGTCCTTCTTTGAAATCTTGAGCTTTGCCTCCGATTATGAGCACAGCAGCGGTATTGAGCAAAACGATATCCCTCTTGGGGCCCTTTTCTCCCTGCAGCAATGACTTTGAAATACCAACGTTGGTTTCTATGTTACCTCCAGCGAGGTCGCTGAGCCTGGCACGGGGCAGTCCCAACTCCTGCGGGTCTAATTGAAAGGTCTTAACTTTACCTTTGTGTAGTTGTGAGACCTTGTTTGGCCCGGTAGTCGATAGTTCATCCAGCCCGTCTGACCCGTACACTACAAAGGCGTGCTCGGCACCGAGCGCACGAAGCACCTCTGCCATAATCTCGGTGAGATTGCTGTCGTAGACACCGAGCAACTGCCGTTTTGCGCCAGCCGGGTTACTCAGCGGTCCCAGTATGTTGAAAATAGTGCGCAGTCCGATTTCCTTACGTGGTCCGAGGGCATGTTTCATCGCAGGGTGTAGCATAGGGGCGAAGAGGAAGCCGATGCCTATCTCATCTATGCAGCGAGCGACCTGTTCTGCAGTCAGTTCCAGATTAACGCCTATAGCTTGTAATAGGTCGGCGCTGCCGCAGCGACTGGAGACCGAGCGGTTGCCATGCTTGGCTACGGCAAGCCCTGCCCCTGCGGCGACAAA
>DATKWL010000191.1:0-2587 GCA_035529555.1 Dehalococcoidia bacterium
ACAACTACTCCGTTGCGCTTGATGACAAGCTTGGAATCCTGACCGCCTATTTCAATTATATCTGCATCTGGTTCTATCTCAGCAGCAGCCCTGGTCTGCGCCGTAATCTCGTTTTTTATCATATCGGCGCCAATAAAGCTACCCACCAGATATCTACCTGAGCCGGTGACACCTACGCCGGCTATCTTTGCTTTCTCCCCGATATCATGAAGAATGTTGCGGAACACCTGCTTCACAGCTTCAACCGGCCGTCCTGCCGTCATCAAATAGTTCTTCTCCATGACTTTTGTGCCGGTCTCATCGAGTATGACTGCTTTGGTGCTGGTAGACCCCACATCCACCCCAAGATAGCCTCTAAATGGCGCTTCTATTTTCGGCGCATTCCAGCTATCACTCTGGGTAACTCTCTCCAGGCTGGGCGTTTCGAAATAGCGCAGCGTGGCATCGGACTCCTGAGGTACAACCACCTTCGATATCTTTCCTGAATCCCTGGCAAGCAAAGCTGCACCCAGAGCCTCAATATACAGATAATTATCCGGAACTACGATATCTATAGGATGCCCATTTCTTGCCGATAGCGCCTCGTTGAGCGCCCTTACTACAGCGCTGTTGGCGGCCACACCACCAACGAAGTATATAGGCTCATCGAACGCCCCCTTCTTTAATGAAACAACCATACGGGTTATGCTTTCACAAAGCGCATACAGCATAGAGGTCATGGGGACGCCCTTCTGCTGCAGATGGATGAGGTCGCTTTTAGCGAAGACGCTGCATCGGGCAGCAATACGCGGCGCGGCTCCTTCACATTCCAGAGCAATACGGGCGAAATCCTCCAGGCTAACCCCGATGCGGTACGCCTGCTGCTCAATGAATCTGCCGGTTCCGGCAGCGCAGAGGGGATTTGAGACAACACGCCAGGGCTTTTTCAGCCCGTCTTCGAGGGTTATGACAAAAGAACTCTGGCCTCCGATTTGCACGATGGTCTTAGCTTCAGGGTAGGCGTGGAGAAGTCCCGAGGCAATAGCGAGCGAACTGCTGTACTCTGCCCAATTCAACTCCTTCGGAATCACGCTCCTGCCCGAGCCAGAGACACCTGCCGTAGCGATTTCCTGAAGGTTGAATTTCTGGCTGAGCCTAGAGATGAGCGAGGCTACCGCTGACTTGGGGCTGGCGATTATCTTTTCCGAATCAGACTGGACAGCTCTGCCATCATTGTCGATGAGTACTGCTTTAGCGCTGACAGAGCCAACATCGAGACCTAAAGAGTAACTCATAATTAAAGCAATTTTACCATATATTGAAATCCTGTTGAAGAGGTCATTATGCTCTGAACTAATCTTATCTTGTCTATAATCATCTATGCTTCACTTAACCATACCAGAGTTAATCGATTTGAGCAAGCCCCGAATCACACCTGTACACCGAGCTTATCTCTAAGCTCTGCCCTAACCAACTTCACAGCCTTCTTGTTCAGGTGAATCTTATCTCCGGCATATTCTTTGAGTATAAGGCCGTTCTTATCGGCAACCCTATCATAAATATCTATGAATATATAGCCATTCTTCTCGCAAAACGCCTTCAGTTTTTCGTTGAACATCCTGTTTATCTGACTTCGTATCTCAGGCGTGCCATAAAAGGGGTATTTATATTCGTTCCCCATCTCCGTTGCCGGAGAAATGCTGTGGATGCAGAAGTTCACTCCACGCTGCTTAAGCTGCGCCAAGACCTCACCGTAATTTGATATCGTCCTGTCTATCAACTCGCCTACGGAATGCTTACCGTTGCTCTTCTTATGCTGGTAATAGATGTGAATCCGGCAGTCTACCTCGCCAAAGACCAGCATCACTATATCTTTATCGCCCAACTTCCCGATGATTTGGAATAACTTCTCGTTGGACCCTGTGGAACTGTCCTTCTTTATTAGATTGTATGCAGTGGCAGCGCCGAGGTGATGCGCCAGGAAGGGCATACTGCCTCTGAAGGGAGTAACATGGCTGTCCCCTATCACATGGATGAGCGGTTTATTAAGCGCCCTGGTGTAGAGCACTGTGAAGGAATCAACAATAAATACATAGAAGCTTCTAAGGCCATTTTGGATGGGGCTTAAAGCCCACAACATTATGTAAATATAAAAATAGCGTCTCCCTTTTTGTTTGGAGACCTCCTTTGCCATGTAAAGAGTACCCTTTATACCTCGGGGGACATTATTCTGGCTCACGTCGTTATTTTAATACATAGCTACAGATTATCAATAACCGCCTTGAGCTTGATGCGCACCTCCTGTCCTACTTCTCCTAGTTTGGGATTATCAACTGCCGCCATCGATGCCACTGGGTCTATCGCCGCCACCTCCACCTTGCCCCCTGAAAGCTCCTGTACTATCACATTGCAGGGCAACATCAGCCCAATTTTATCCTCCGCCTGCAGAGCTTTGTAGGCATAGGGCGGATTGCATGACCCGAGGATTTTGTATTTCCTGAAATCCACGTTCAGCTTCTTCTTCAGGGTCTCCTTCACATCTATCTCCGTGATGATGCCAAAACCGCTCTTCTTCAAGTCCTCGGTTACCTTTATAACAGCTTCCTCG
>DATKWL010000192.1:0-4677 GCA_035529555.1 Dehalococcoidia bacterium
CGAGAGCTTGGGCAAAGCCTCTGATGAGGATCTGAAGAAATGGAAGTATACCCCGGAAGGGGGAAAGCTGGCTGCTATATACTTGCGAGAGGAGTGTGACCTCACAGCCGAACTGAATAAGTATGACGATAAGGTGCGCAAGTATGTTGTAGAGGGCGCTCAGGAGGTCTTCATTAGAAATATTGACCTGCCCAAGAACGATTTCGCTAAGAAGAAAAACAAGAAGGTCATGGAAGCCATCAAGGAACTGAAGCGCGACAAAGTGGGCATCGAGAATGTTTACACCAAGATGAGACGAGTCTTCAGCCATTACGAGCGTGAGGGTGAGCAGCAAAGGAAGCAGACTTACGAATCCTTGAAGATGGATTTTGAAGCCAAACTCAGGCAGGCAGCCCAGCAGCAAGCAGGGGTCGGTTCATCTCCTCCCAAGGTCAATGTTGAAACACATCCTCAGTTTCAACAGGAGTGGCGCCGACTCATGGCTCAACTGGACTCGCAGTACCTCAGATTGCTTGATGAGTACAAGAAGGAGATATTAAGCATCCGCTAGGTTAGAATTAGCTTTGGATGGGGTGGAGTAAATGCCGGCAAATCTCCCACCACAGTATCATGAAGCCGAAAAGGTCTACAGGTCCGCCAAGACCCCCGAGGAAAAGGTGGAAGCTCTGGAGACTATGCTCGCCATCATGCCCAAGCATAAGGGTACGGACCACCTGCGGGCAGAGTTAAGAAGAAGGATAGCCAAACACCAGGAGGAAGCCGAGAGAAGACCCTCAGCAGGTAAAAAGGGGGGCTATAACATAAGGAGAGAGGGAGCCGGCCAGATTGTGCTGGTCGGACTCCCTAATGCGGGCAAATCTCAACTGGTATCTGCTCTCACTGAGGCCAAGCCGGACGTGGCTGATTATCCCTATACTACCAAGGCCCCTATGCCGGGCATGATGAAGTTCGAAAATATTCAAATCCAGCTTGTGGACATGCCGCCTATAATCGACCGCGAGGCTAAGTCGTGGCTCTCTCATCTGCTGCGAAATGCTGATGTTTTGCTGGTTATGGTGGATTTGGGGGAAGACCCCTATCCTCAAATGGAAGCTGTTCTCGGTGAACTGGATAGAATGAAGGTAAAACTCATCGGGAGCGAGGTCAAAGACGAGCTTTTAATAGGTGTGGCACAGAAGAAGGTGCTGATTGTCGGCAACAAGAGAGACCTGGACAGGACGGGAGAGAACTTTAAGCTGTTAAACTCGCGCTACGGTGTGAAAACACCTGTGGTGGCCATATCAGCAAAAGAAGGCACCGGTCTTGAGGAGATGAAGCAGGCCATCTATCGCTTACTTGACATAATTAGAGCTTATACTAAGGCTCCGGGAATGAAGGCGGATTTGAATCAACCTGTGATACTCAAGAAGGGGAGTACAGTTGAGGAAGCCGCCGAAGCTATTCATAAGGATTTCCGCAGGAACTTAAAATATGCGCAGGTATGGGGCTCGGGGAAGTTCGACGGACAGAGGGTGAGCAGGGGGTATGTGCTTGAGGATAGCGATATAGTGGAGTTTCATACATAGCGGAAGCAAGTAAGGCATGGAAATTGTCAAATATTAACTGCGGGGGCGGTAACCGCGCCCTTTAATGTGGCGTAAATTCGAGAATTGAGATAAAATCTAATTAGGGGCGCAGGGGTAGATGCCCTGCGATTCATTGAATGAGCACAGACGACGAAAGAATTCAAGATGCCATAAGCCACACCGAGGTCTTGCGTCCTCCCAAACAGGCGCTGGCTACTTTCGGCACCACCAATATCTATTATTACCTGGTTACCGAGCCGGCATATAAAGAGATAGTGGAGGGGGTGCAGGAGACAGTGGTGAGGGAGGGGAGGGTGCGGGCGGAGAAGCCAAAGGTAGTGACGCCATCGTATTTAATCAATGTAGAGGGGTTCAGCGAGCATGCCAGACACTACCTGGAGATGGTAGCGAAAGAATATGGAATGCATACCCCCGGCCTCTTCTATGGCTATAAGAACGAACCCAAGGAGCTAAACATTGTAACATCGGATATGGAATCCGTGGTGCGCAATATCGGCGAAAGAATAGATAAGGCGGGAGACCAGCTCGCCACCATTATTAAAGGTGTGGATGAATTTTGGGATGTCTCTTTGTTGAAGTTCATTCACGACATGACCAGGTACTCTTTGAACAGCAATGTATTTGATTTAGGAAGAAGAGGGCTTCTGGATGTGGACAGCAGAGGGATTCCTATGGAGGCCAGGCAGTCCATTGAGCGCCTTTTCGCCTTTGTGGAGAGGGGCGAAGCTGACCCTTCTGCGCTGAAACTGGAACTCGACAGATGGGGTTTGTTCGAGGAGTATGAGGACAGGTTTCTCCGCCTCTTTAAGAAATGAGCGTAAGGGCATCCGCCTCAGGCGGATGCCCCCTACTTCTGTCTTTTATTCTTGTCAAGCACTTCTGATGCTGGATGCACGCTCGCGGATTTCGCCCGAATTTTCCTGTCGGAAGTACTTTGTATCTCTGGCTGCAGAGCAAAATTGATGGTATAATATCAACACATTTATCATTTATTAAGAGGTGACAAATGGCGAAAGAGGTTAAGCAGGCCGTATGTGGTAGTTGCAAGAATTACAAGCCTGAAAAGGAAAAGAAGTTTTTTAATTGCACCAGCGCCAGACATGCCGGTCTGAAATACGGTATGCAGGTGAGAGTGGATTCTCAGGCCTGTGAAGCATTTGCCTCAAAGTAGAGATAGGGCGAAGCTGGCATCCTAATGCGGAAATCTTTAATGCGCATCTTTCTGGAGTGAGGCCTGGGATATTCAGGTAATCGCCCTACAGCTGTAGTAACTGCCCTGGATTTTGTTGTTTTTTGGGCATCATGGGTTGCAAGAGGAGAGGTTAATGATTCTGATGTTAACGAGCACAAACCTGTGCCCCAGAAGTTGCGAATATTTTCATGCCGAACGCCGGAGATCAAAACTCAACGAATATTGCAATTTGCCTGACGGTGAGTGGATGTTGAAAGTGAGGCACGAACAGTTAATCGAGTGCCCATTGGGCAAATGGAACCTCAAAGCTGAAATGGGGTTTGGCCCCACTGTTTTCTAACAGAAATACTCCCTTTTAGAAGAACGACTGAATTTTAATTATGAGAGCCAGGTAATGAACTTGGCGAAAGTTTCTCCTCTTTATTGCTTCTGTTTTTGTTTGCCTCAACAGAGATCCAGCCGTTGCGCAATGCCAGGAATACAGCATGGGCTCTATCGTTGGCATTCAGCTTTCGAAGTATGGCGCTTACATGGTTTTTAATTGTCTGCTCGCTGATACAAAGAAGAGTAGCAATCCGCTTGTTGGTGTTGCCCTCCGCTATATGGGTTAAAATCTGCACTTCTTTTGTGGTAAGGGGGGTTGTTATTTCCTCCAGGGTCGTTCCCATGGTTGCTATGTCCTGAAATTGCCTCAGTACGCGCCAGGCTACTTTTGGTCGCGTGCTTACGCAATCGTTTATCGGATACTCACCCAGCGAAGCCCTTTTAATCATGTCGATAAGCTCCGCGGAGGTGCAGCTTTTACTCCTCAGATAGGCTACAGCCCCGGTCTTTATGACCTCGAATAGCTCTTCGTCGTCCTCATTGGGATTAGCGCTGAGTATGATTACTTTTGTAGAGGGGAAGCCCCGCGCTATCTTTTTGCCCAGCTCCAGGCCTGTCGCGTCTGGATAGTCGAGGCTTATGAGCGCCACATCAGGCGAAGCCTCGGCTATTTGGGCGAATGCCTGATGCCCGTACTCACCCGGGTCTACTTCTAGAATCTCAAAACATTCTTGGTGAGATATTGCCTGGCGAACTCCTGCTCTGAAAAATGGCTCTCCATCGAGAATCATCACAACTGTCTTGCGCATACTTTACCTCGACATTGCATACTCGCTTATTCGTTCCGTGGACGTTGATTTATCGAATTCACTCTTATTCTGAGTTGCGTTTTTAGTTTCATGGAGAAGCAGCGTATCGATATCCTCCTGTTTGAACCTGCGGTCCCCCCTGGGCCCGATGCGGTATGCCTTCAGTATCCCCAGGTCGCTCCACCGTCGAAGTGTATTAGTGTGGACATGGAGAATCTCGCTTACTTCTCGTACTGTGAGCATGTTGCTTGACTGTTTGTTTTTAATCATATCTACACCTATTTCCCCTCGTAGTTATTATTACACCCTTACTATACGCCTACGAGTTTTTGTCTTACAATCACCCGAAAGGTTTAAGTTGATTAGTAGATGGTAATAGTACTGCCGGCATAGTCAAAGGGTGTCCCTAGGCTGAATTGGAGATTGTGTCCAAACACTGGCTGTTGTGATATACTTGGAGCGAATCTGTTTTGAATGGCGCCTGATATGGAGCAGAACAAAGTAGGAATCATAGAGCTGAAGGATGACCCCTTTATCCTTGACGTAGTTTCCATGCTGAGCGATTTGCCTGTAGAATTCCTCTCTTTTGCTGATTGGACAGTTCCCATAACTACTGATTACAGGGTCATTGTGGATCGGCTCAGCTATCGTTCCTCTTATCTGAAAGAGGTGGTGAGGAACCTGGCTCTTGACGGCACTTATGTGATAAATAACCCGTTTACTGCATCGGTCAGCAACAAAATGCTAGATGAGTGGATATTCAAGA